>CANFUJ010000118.1 GCA_947450165.1 Chitinophagaceae bacterium | reverse complement strand
GGAAACCTTGGAAATGTAATGAAGGAAAGTGCTTCAACGGCTTACACATGGATTCAAGCGAATGCAAAAAAAGCAGGAATAGATTCTTCATTATTCGCTACGCATAACATCCACATCCATATTCCAGAAGGTGCTGTTCCAAAAGATGGACCTAGTGCTGGCATTACCATGATGACTGCATTAACGAGTGCATTTACGGGAAGAAAGATAAAACCTTATTTGGCCATGACGGGCGAAATCACCCTGCGCGGACAAGTATTACCGGTAGGTGGCATAAAAGAAAAAGTATTGGCAGCAAAACGCTCTGGCATAAAAGAAATAATCATGTGCTGGCAAAATGAAAAAGATGTAGAAGAAATCAATCCGAAATTTATTGCGGGCATTCAATTTCATTATGTGAAAACGATGTTGCAGGTGTTGGAGATTGCGTTGGTGTGATGATGGGAAATAATATTTCTTTAAATGATTTTATTGATACGAACCTCTAAAACCCTTACGAGTAAAGGATTTCAGAGGTGGGATACAAATGGAATACTAGGATAAAAGCAAGAAATGATGGACTTATATATTAAGTAATTAATAACTTATATTATAACCAAAAATATTACTTGCTAAATGGAATATTATATTCCAAATTTTTCTCCAGTGATAATTCCTCTATATTTATAACTCAAATCTTGAAATTCATTTTTAATTATAGAAATCAATTGATTTTTAATCTTAGATGTATACATTTCGTCTTCTTTCGCGAGAAGAAGTTTTTCAAATCGAAATTCAGCATTTTTTTTATTCGATTTGATATTCATAACTACTGAATTTTCAAATTCATTTATTTCGTCTTGCATTTTCAAAAGACAATCTAAAATACCATATGACTGTAGGTTATATTGCCGCATAAATTGTATTTCATTTAAAAATATTTTTATAAATTTTTTAGAGTTATTATACCCTGAGAATAATTTGTATGAGTTATACTGAGAAGGTTGATGGTTTTCTAACCAAATAAAAATATCTCTTAAATCATTTGAATCTTCACAAATGAATTTTGTAAATAGTTGTGCAATTGACTCTTGAAAGTAAATCTCATCTTTGATTGAATATTTAAATGGAATAAACTGTTTTTTTAATTTTTCATCAATAAAACCTGGGCTTTCAATCCAGTGCATAATCCAATGAACAAATTCATGTATAAGAATTATAGTTGAAAGTGCTTTAGTATAATATTCCTCATCATCAATATTATAGGCCCCTTTTTTGCTAAAATTATCTACCCAATATTGGTAAGCAGCTTGTTTTATTTTAGGCACATATAAAACCACACTTCCTTCATTTTCCCATCGATTATCCTTGAACTCATAACAACCTAAAAGTTCAATACTAAAGTTTTCTTTATTATTGGGATTTAATTCACTGTTTTCAAAAGGAGTCATTTTCCCTTCTTTTTCAGATAAAATTATATCTGGCCATATGTATGTATGAAAATAATTTGGATCAGCTTTTATAAAACACCAATCTTCTTCCTCAAATAATTTTATAAGTTTGTCTAAGTTGTTATCTTGATTTCTATATTGATAAAATATGGGGTTCATATTGTTTGATTTGATTTTCTTAAATGTATAATTAATTCATTTGTTGTTTTAATTTCTCAAAGACTTCTCAACATGAGAAAACACGAGTTTCACAATGTTCAAAGCCTACTTTTTTAATAATGTTTCAAATTATTGATGAATAATCATTCATTTTCATTCTTAATTGATTTTATTTTCTGATGTTAATTAAAAGTTTGTCAATATATTTTCCATTGAAATTATAGGGATGCCCGCCAATATTTACAAGTTCTTCTTTAATTTCTGAAAAGTCAATATCCATATCTAATATCTCTGCTTTAGGTTCTTTTCTTGCTGTTGTGTGTATTCCTAAAATATTCAATGCCTTTTTAGTTGCATATTCTATGCATTCAAGTTTGTTCTTTGATGAGATTTTATTTTCAAAAACATTTCCATTAATCTCATTTTGTAAAATTTGGGTTTGAACATCATCAAATTTTGCATAGACATAATAAAATTGGCTGGAAAATAAGGATTTATTATTCTTAATTTTCTCTGAAATGTACCCAAAATCTTTAATAGCGTCCAAATGATGTAGCTCTCTTTTCGAATTGTCATTTAATGAATGATCAAAACGTAGATTATTTCTTAAAATAAAGTAGTTTCTATTTTGAAAAAATAAAAGCCTTTTTAAATTAACCAAAAGGTTTAGATAAACCTCCGCGGTTCTGTCGATTCCATTTTGATAATCATTGACAATATCAAATACATGCATTTCCGAATAAAGAAATTTAAGTTCATCCATGGATTTTACAGAGCAAAAATCCCACAACTCTTTTTTACCTTTCCCATTGGTTTTGAAGTTGTTATAATGCTTTCCCAATCTATCTTTCATAGTTAATCTGTCATGAATTCCGACAATAATTGGTACAAATTTTTTCGAATTTACAATATCTAATTTTAAACCATAGATGTAAATACCTTTTTCATTTGGAAATTGATTGCTATTATTTGGATCAAAATTCAAAAAAGGATTATCAACATTTGGAGGGTGATGAAAAACTACTTTTAGCATTTTACAAATTTAATTTATCAAAAACTTTTCCACTGAGCTCCAATCAGGAAACTCTTCACTTCCAAAGTGTATGTGTTTCCCCGAAAATTTTCCAGCACCATGAGCGGTTCTGTCGTCTATCAAATAATCTCCAATATTTAAATCTTTTCTATGAGTTAATATTAGTCTCTTTCTAAATGAGTTACCGAAATGCTTTTCAATCCAAAGTCTTTTTTCAGTATAACTCTGAGGTACATTCCACATGGCCGCTGATAAAAAATAGGTTTCAAATATGCTTGACAGTTTATGGATTGTATCAATCGCACCTTCTATGGGATGTAAATCAAGAAAAAAATTGGTTGCATTTCCACATATTTCATCAGTTTTTTCTCCCTTTTGTTCATCAGTTAATGAATCCCATTCAGGTAAATATTGTTTGATTCCTTTTTCAAAATTGGCTACTACTCCATCCATATCAATGTAAAGGATTTTTTTATTTTCAGTATTCGTTATCATATTTTTTTAGTTTTATTTGTTTTTTTATTTCTGAAATTGTTTTTTTTATTTCTTCAATATCCGCATCATTATTGAAAAATATATCTGTCATTAAAAATAAGATAAAATGCAATATGAAGGAGAATGAATACATTTTGAAAGGAGGAACTTTTTTATATTCAACGAAGTAATAAGCAACTCCAAAAATGAAGCAGAAATATATTATCAAAAGAAAAGTTCTCGAAAACAGAAAATAAATAAAATATTGAAATGCCAAAATAAACTTGGCTTCCCCATATGAACATCCTGATAACATTTCTTGCCATTCGGATTCTTGTGAATTTTTCATAGTTCGTGTTTTTGTTTTGTCCTTAAATAATTTTTATGGTATTATTTGAAACAAGCTTAGCTTAACTTTCTATCATTTTATCAATTTAAGCTGCCATATATTTCTTACTGCAATCGTAATGAAATCTATCCATTAAGCGAGCTGTAGGAGCATGTTCAATCAGCCTTATTTCATTAATTTCTAACGACCCTAAATGCCCCCATCCTTGGTGTATAGTTGATACTTTTGTTGGAATTGCTTTAAAAAGGCGCAGTGCTGTTGGAGGTATGTTTTGTTTTGTGAGTATGTATGGAGCATTGCAATCCTTTGTCTTAACATAGCAAAGAAAAGGATCTATACACCATTTGGCATTAATTAAACTTGTGTCTATTCTCCAAATATCAGTTTCAAATGGATTGCCTGCATAAAGATAAAAAGGGTAAAAAGTCATGTAATCTAAGTAATGCTGATTGTTTGCATAAATTGCCTTACTTCTTGAAGTTGTAATTTGTAACCCTAGTCTTGCTATACTTAATCTATTTTTACTGTCGGTTAAATGATAAACAAACCTCATTGGGTCAATTTCAGGAGTTGTAAGTTCTTTGAAGAGCACGTTAAAGTCTCCTTCATTATAAAAAGGATTTTCTGCTATAAGATTCTTAACAATCTTTTCTGCTTCTTTATTTTGTTTTCTTATCTGCTTTTTTTTTCTTGTGTTTCTAACCAGTGCTTTTAAAGTAAGAGAATCTTGCTGGTAAATAAAATGATGATTATAGTGTTTCATAAAAATGATTTTTAAAAATTAAAAAATACTTATTATGCCGATTATTGGGGTCTATTAAAAAAAACCTTCCCTAACTAAAAGAACTTCTTTTAAAACTCTACAAGAGTTGAAAAAATTGAATAACACCTATTAAAAATAGTGTGTTAAATAAATCGGAAGTAGTATAATATCAATATTAAGAAGTAATAATCATCGTGTTGAAAGACAAAGATAATTAGAGCAAAAGACAACGTATTGTCCAAACAAAAAAGAAATTAAAAAAATAATTTTTTATGTAAAATATTACGAGCTCTAATCCAATTAAAGCTATAACTTTTTAATATTTAATTCAGCGATTCGTTAAGATAAAAGCCAAAATCATTTTCTAGAATTTTAGCATTAACACAAAAATTGTCTGATGAAATTTCGGGAAGTTTTTTTTATTGAGTTCAGTATATAGACTTTGTATTCCGGCATCGTAAATCCGGATAAGTCATAAATATGTTTTTAAAGAGATTTCATTACAGATAATGAATAGTTAGATATTTAAACTTTTCTAACATTTTCAGCTTCAGGAGTTCCAAGCCAAGCCATTTGTGAGTCTTCTATTGCATCAAAAATAACAGAATCCCCTTTTGTAAAAGAAACATTTGAAACGAAAATATACAAATCTCCATCATCACATTTAATGTACCCATTACTTCCATTGAATACATCAACAATGCCTCTTTTATTCTTATACCAATCTTTATTCGCCATAAATTTATTTTATTAATTAGATCTCTATTAGTTGAAATTATCAATGTTATCTATCGCCAATTTTAATGCTTGTATCTCATTACTATTTAGAATATCAGCATAAGTATAAATGCTATTTAATTTATTAAGCAACCTGTAAGGAGATTTTCTTTGAATTTGTTTTTTCAAATCAGCATTGCTTGCACTTTCAAATTGAAATGAGTCGATTTTTTTAAAACTGATTACGAATAAACCATTCAAATAATTTTGAAAAATACTACTAAGCATATTCTCCATATTGTTATGGGTATTATGACAATTAAATTCATTTATTGCCATAACATCTACCTTAGTATCAGATTTTTCAACAACAGCAAGTGCCGCATTATTATTTATAGAGTCATAAATCAATCCGATACTAATCATAATTCCTAGTTAATTCATGTAAACTATACTCAGAACAATATCCTTTTTTCTTTTTATCATAAACAATACTCTCTCCTACAATATTTAGTAATTCAAAATCTCTACGAATTGTTTTTTCAGAAACAGAAAATTCATCACATAACTTGTCAATTCTTAAAACCCTATTATTCATTAATTCCCTCAACATAAAAGCTAGTCGGAATATTTTTTTATCATGAACATGTCGGTTGTTTTTATTATTTTTCTGAGCGGAATGAAGTTTGTTTAAGATTGTTGTTTTCAATGAATCTTTTTCTAACACTTCTTCATTTGTTATTATTTTTCCCAATCCTCTAGGAATCTTTACTTTGTTCAATTTATTTGTATTCAATAAAATAATCCCAAACATTTTAGGTTCTTCTGGAGTAAAAAAATCTTTATTAGAAATAAAGAAGTTTAAATCTAAATTAGCCGCATCGATTACAGCAAAAAAATAAGGAACTCCTATCAAATCTTCTTTTACAATTGCTTTGTATAAAGCCAGATTTAATGACTTAACAATTGAACCAACTGTTTTAATTACTACTTTGTCATTTGACCAAAGTAGTACTGTTTTATTTTTAGAATATTTCATGATTATTCAAATAAAAACAAATGTAATGCTTTCATTTACAAAACAAGTTCAGATGGACAATACGCTGTTTTAAAATATTTTTTTACTTGATAAATAAACAACTTGTCAATTTCAGATTACTTCCCATAAATACCACACTCCAATCACTCATTCCCCATCTTATGCTTTTCCATCCAATCAACCTCCTTAGGCATGCCTAATGCTTGAATAATACCCGTAATGAAAATCATAAAAATTGTTGCAGATAGATACATCAAGTTATACGCATTGTACCTATTGATGTCGCCATAATTATTTTTGAAAAAAACAATAAAATCAGAACCCAAAACGGATACCCATCCTATTATAAAAAACAGAAAAATCGAATAGGAAATAATGCGAATTATTTTACCCGGATAATTGATGGTTCGTTTCCAAAAAATATAAAATACTGTAGAAAAGAAAACTGGTGGAATCAAAAGCATCACACACATGTATGCGTATGTAAGCCAAGGAATATAATCCAAGCCCTGCATTAAAAACTTCAACCCCAATAGCAATAAAAACGCAATTAGAAATATGCTAATGATTAGTAAAATAATTTTACCCAATAAATAAAAGTAGCGTTCAAATTGTTGCATCATCTAGTAATTATAAATAAAAAAACCTACAAATGAATGTAGGTTTTTGAAAGTTCTTTTATGAGAAATAACTCAAATTGGTTTTTGGTGTTAAGGCAATAATGGTTTCATACATTAACTTAACGGTATTTTCGATATCACTTTTATGCAACATTTCAACAGTTGTGTGCATGTATCTCAATGGAATAGAAATCAATACAGACGGGCATCCATCATTTGCATAAGCAAAAGAATCCGTATCAGTTCCAGTACTTCTGCTAACGGTTTTTAATTGAAAAGGAATTTTTGATTTATCAGCAATATTTTGAACAAAATTCAACAATTTATTGTGTACTGCAGGACCGTAGCATAATGAAGGACCACCACCACATTTACATTCGCCTTCAATGATTTTATTGATCATCGGCGTTGTGCTATCATGGGTAACATCTGTAATAATAGCTACGTCTGGCTTGATTCTGCGTGCTATCATTTCTGCACCACGCAAACCAATTTCTTCTTGAACTGCATTTACAACGTATAAAGCAAATGGTAATTTCTTTTTATTTGCTTTTAATAAACGAGCCACTTCAGCAATCATAAATCCACCAACACGATTATCAAATGCTCTTCCAATAATAAAATCATGTGCCAACTCATCATAACCATCTTCATACGTAGCCACAGCACCAATGTGAATACCTAAGGCTTCTACTTCTTTTTTATTTCTAGCACCACAATCCAAAAACAAATTATCTACTTTTGGTTGGGGTTCTTTTGCATCGTTATTGCTCATTCTGGTATGAATGGCAGGCCATCCAAACACCGCTTTAACGGCTCCTTTTTTTCCATGAATCAACACACGCATTGATGGTGCAATTTGATGATCTACTCCCCCATTTCTTTTCAAATAAATTAAACCCTCTGGAGAAATATAATTTACAAACCAACTGATTTCATCGGCATGTGCTTCAATGACCACTTTAAATGGTGCTGTTGGATTTATTACGCCATAAGCAGTACCATAAGGATCAGTATGCATTTCATCTACAAAAGGCGTTACATATTTCATCCAAACTTTTTGTCCGCCACTTTCAAAACCTGTTGGAGAGGGCGTATTGATATAATGTTTTAAAAACTCGTACGAAGCATCTTCAAGTAAGGATGCTTTCTTTTTTGCTTTTGCCATAATTTTTAATTTTATATTTTACAAATTAACTACAATGTTGCTATTATTGATGCTATTGCCGAAAATAACATTAATCCATCAACCAAAAAATAATAGAAATAATAATTTCTTTTTTTTAACGAAATGATGAAAAATAAAAAAGC
>CANFUJ010000117.1 GCA_947450165.1 Chitinophagaceae bacterium | reverse complement strand
AATTGTGTTTTAATGCCTTCTAATTGTTGACGAGCAGCTGCAATTGACTGCTTCATAATAGCATCATCTAATTTCAATAACAGCTGACCTTTTTTAACAACATCCCCTTCTTTTACAAAGAGCTCTTTCACCTGTCCACCCATGCCACGAGGAGAGATGTACGAAATATTTTCTGCGTCTATTCTTCCACGTAGATCTATGTAGTGGTCAAATTTTTGAACACCAACAGGAGTTACAGCTACTAAAGTAAATTTGGATTGGTTAGTTGAATTGGTATCTAACAAATTGATTTCATCTTGCAATTTTTTGATGGCTGCATCTAATTTACTTTTTTCAGCAGTTAATTTTTGCAGCTTTGCTTTTTTCTCTACAAGTAATTTGCTATCGTTATTGCCCGCATTTTTACAAGAAGCAAAAATCATTACGAACACTAACGTCCAAATAAAATAATTGTTAATCGACTTCATATTTTGAGTTTTAATTTTGAATGAATTGTTGTTGAATTATTGAAGGGTTCCGTTTGCTTTTTGAAAATCAATTTTAGCAATGATGGCATCATAAAGCGCTGCATACAAATTATTTTGAGCTACTTTAAGTTCTGTTTGTGCATTATAAATTTCCATGTTGCTACCCAAACCCTGTTCGTATTTGAGTTTGGTGGTATTGAAAACTTTTTCGGCCAAAGCTGTATTTGCTTTTTGATTGACTAATGTTGTTAAAGCTGATTTCAATTTCATGGTGGCATTGTTCACTTCGAACTCAATGCCTTCTTCTAATTTCTTCATCGTATTTTTTGTTTTCAAAAGCTCCAATTTAGCTTTTTGGATACGTGCATTTCTAGCATTACCATCAAAAATGGGAACGGTCATTTTTATACCAACAATAGAAGTGGTAAACCAATCTCCTTTTTCAAAGAAATTAAAAGCATTACGTTGAGCATTTTTTGAATACGAACCAAAGGCAGCCAAAGTAGGTATTTTACTATATTGGTAACGTTTAATGTTGTAATTGTTTAATTTTAAAACAGTAGATAATTGTTGATATTCAACGCGGTTTTTAAAATTAATACTATCTGTTAATGAAATTGATTTTATCTCATCTTCGTTTAAGCTATCCGTTAGTATGAGTGTTTCTTTTTGAGGAAGATTAATCAAGAATTTTAAAGCAGCATTGCCAATTTCTAGTTGGTTATCTATTTTAATTTTTTCTGTTTTTAAATTGTTTAATTGAACCTCGACTTTATCTGCATCCAATTTTTCAGCAAAACCATTTTTATAAATTTCTTTGGTGTCTTGTAAAAGTTTTTCAAAACGTTCGATATTGGCATCAATACTCGTCGCTTGTTTTTTTCCAACAACCAATTGATAATAGAGCTTGTAAACATTGGCTTTTATCTGTTCTTTCGTAACGTTTGCGGATTGATTAGCCAGAGTCATAACTGCACTTCTGGCTTTAAGTCCAATAAACACTTGGCCATCAAAAAGAATTTGTGAAATATCCATACCTCCATTTGCATTCCAAGCTGTACCAAATTGCGCGGCAACACTGCCGAAACCACCAGCTGGAAAGCGAATTGGATTACCACCTCCATCAACAACGCCATTATTAATTAAAACATTATAAACAGATGGAGAAATGAAGTTTGGAAGTGTAGTTGTAGGAATATCAATGTAATGTGTTCCACCAATAGAACCATTAAGTTGAGGATAAGCAAGCGCTGTAATTTCGCGATTGGATTGTTTTTGAATTTGAATATCAATCAACGCATTTTGAACTTCAACTGAATTTTGCATGGCAAAATCAACAGCTTGTTTTGCCGAAAATGAACGAACATTTTGAGCATTCAATACATGTGTTGAAATCATTAAAAATAGCACACCGATTAAACATCTAAATTTTAGCATCATGTTTATTGTTTTTTTGAAAAATTTTTATAGTGTTTTAATATTTGTTTTAATCCTTTTGCACTTGCGATTCCATGTAAAAAATGTATGGCAATTTCTTGTGAAATGCGCACCAAATCAACTTTGATATTGTTTTGGAACTCAGTGCTGAAAGGCATTACAATACATTCTACGCGTAATTTTGTAATAATTTCCAAATCGAAATCATCTCGATAAAGGTTTTCTTGTATCCCTTTTATCAAATTGAGTTTTATCTTATTGTAGATGTATTCGTTTTTATGTACCAGAAAATGATTAAATGCTTTAGGATAATATTTTTGTAAGTCGTATAAAATCGAAGGGTTCATGGTTTGAAATAGCTTAGACATTTGTATGATGGCTAAAAATATTTCATGAATGGCATCTTCTGCATTAGCCGAATCGGCATCGCAAACTTGCTGGTTATTTTCAGTGATGTATTTGACCACTTCAGCAACCAATTGCTCTTTATCTTCAAAATACAGATAAATTGTTTTTTTGCTAATGCCCAATTTAGAAGCGATGTCATCCATGCTCACGCTTTTCAACCCGAATTGCATAAACAAATCGTGGGCTTGTAAAAGCACTCTTCTCCCTGTGTCGTTTAATTCTTTCATTTCCGCCGCAAAACTATGGAAACTTTTTTTGTAATAAAAGTTTCTGGATAGGTTTTTTAAAGAGGTTTGGGAAGTTTTTGAGGTTTGTGAGGTTGTGAAGTCAGGTTCAATACGTTCAATACTTTCAATGAGTTCAAAAGGTTGGAATTGTTTTCCATTTATTAACAACTTCGTGCCTTCGTGTCTTTGTGCCTTCGTGTCAAAAAAATCGCATTTACGCGACTTCGTGTTTCCAACAAAATAAAGATTGAATTCATTTTCCATAGTTTAACATCTATGTTTTATTAACAACTTCATGCCTTCATGTCTTCGTGCCTTCGTGACAAAAAAATCGCGTTTACGCGACTTCTTGTTTCCAACAAAATATTTGAATTGCCATCACATTTGACTTATTAGTTTTCTAATCATGTAAATTTGATCAAAATTGTTATAACTATACAGAATATAATTTTGATTTTTTTACTTTTTACTTTTACATTCTGACTTAATCAAAAATCATGAAAAACAAATTTGAATTTAAAAAATTACTTCAATACTTTTTGCAGGGTCTTCTGGTATTAGCACCACTGCTCATTACTTTCTATGTGATCTTCGTTGTGGTTAGTTCTGTAGATAGTTTAATCCCATTTTTTACGGTAACTGATGAAAGGGGAAATGTGCATGTTCAAAATTATGGACTTGGATTTATTGCCATTATTTTTGTAATCATAGTAATCGGATACTTCAGTTATTTTTTTATAACAAATAGGATAGTCAATTATTTCGATAGGATTATGCATAAGGTGCCAGGATTGAAACACATCTACTCTACTACCCGCGATTTTTTTGAAGCTTTCACGGGCGACAAAAAAAAATTTACTCAAAGTGTAATAGCCAACGTAGATGATACAGAAATATGGCGCCTAGGATTTATTACTAAAGATGATATGCATGATTTTGATTTACCGGAGCATGTGGCTGTATATATTCCTTCTGCATATTCGGTAGCCGGAAATGTTTATATCGTTCCTAAATCAAGGGTTAAATACATCAAAAATGTAAACAGCACTCAATTCATGAAATTTGCTGTAAGTGGCGGTATTACTACATTAGGAGAAGACGACAAACACTAATTTTTAATTACCCTCCGTAATAAGGACTAATCATCAAATACACAATTACGCCTGTAACAGCTACATAAAACCAAATTGGCCAAGTTATACGCGTAAGCTTTTTATGTTGTTCGTACTCTCCAATTAAAGCACGATATGCGGTAAATAAAATAAACGGTAAAATAATTCCAGCTAAAGGAATATGGGTAAACAGGATGATATAATAAATCGTTTTGATTGCACCTTCTCCACCAAATTTTGTTTCGTCTGTTAAAAGATGATGTGCGATATAACTCAATAAAAACAAAACAGATAACACGATGGCTGTCATCATTATTTTTTTATGTAGCGCGTATTTTTTTTGCTTTGCTGTAATCAATCCCACCACTAATAAAACAGCCACTAAAGAATTTATACCTGCACTAACTGTAGCAAATACATGCGGATTGAATGGTAGGTCTAAGCTTAACTTTACTTTACTTAAAATTACAACTGCAGCAAAAACGATAATCGATACCGCATAAATAAACAACTTTGCTTTTTGATCGTTTTTTTTAAATGTTGGTGTTAGCATTTGTTTTGTTTTTAATTCTGTTTAATAATCCGACTACAAATATAATCAACCCAATTCCAAAAAATATGACAGGTAAGTAAGGAATAAATTCCCTGAATATTGACGGACTCTTCTTATCTTTTTCCAACATGATGGTTGGGATATCGCTGGCAAGTTTGGCCATTTTTAAAGTGTCGAAACCATTATACCATCCGCGAATGACACGATTTGTATCTAAAAGAAAAAAGTTTTCTGTATGTATGAAAGTTGTATCAATCTCAGTATCTGCAATGCTTGCTTTCATTTCATTAAAAGCAAAATCATAAATCTCTTTTTTATTCCCCGTTACAAACCACCAATAATCGTGATTGATGTTTAATTTGTCGGCAAATTTTCTCAATTGTGGTACGCTATCGTTTTCGGGATCTACGCTGATGCTTATAAATTGTACAATATCCGGATTTTGTTTGAAGGACTCTTGTACTTTTTTCATGGACCTTGCCAAACCAGGACAAATAGAAGGACATCTGGAAAAGAAAAAATCGATGACAATGATTTTTCCGTGTAAATCATCAAGTGAAACTTTTTTGCCAAGCTGATTGGTAAATTGAATGTTTTTAACTTGGTGCCAAAGGGTATCGTTTACCGTTTTGCCTCTTTTTTGTATAACGCCTATGCTATCATAAAAATAATGTGCCGGCATATGTACCGCATCTTTGCTGTAATATTTCACAAGCCAATATCCTGTTAATGGAAGTAGCATTGCTAAAGTAAGCGCCATTATTGTTTTCTTATTCAATTTCGTTTATTGTTTGGTGTTTGTGTTTGGTGTTTGTGTTTGGTGTTTGGTGTTTGTGTTTGGTGTTTGGTGTTTGTGTTTGGTGTTTGGTGTTTGTGTTTGGTGTTTGTGTTTGGTGTTTGGTGTTTGGTGTTTGGACAAAACCCATATCAAAAAAAACCATCGTTCCCCAATGGTAAACGATGGTTTAATATAAATTGTTCTGAAATTTATTTATTTATGTGATTCAACCGCTTCTTTGCTTACTTCTTCCGTTTGATACGTTCTGCTTTTGCCTCTTGTATTTCTTAAATTTTTCCAGCTATTTCCATCAGCTAAAAATGCAATGATAAACCATACAAACAAAACCAAAGGAACAACGATGGTCATGATTAGGTTTCTAATTTCATCTCCCAAATGCATAAAAACCGAAACGATATAATATGCTTTTGCAAGGGTTAATATACCAATTACAACTTTTGTACTCAATACCGTTGCAGCACCCAATTGACCATGTTTAGCGTATAAAAAATACCCTAAAGCCAATTCAATGATTGTTAGCGCAGATAAAACCCAAAATATTTTCCATATTTTTTTTGTTCCGCCAGAATGATCTGGGTGAAAAGTAATTTCTGGATTTTCGAAATGTTGTGCCGACATAATTATGATTCTTTAATAAGATTTTAAATAAAAATTAAACTAGATAAAAACAAAGGAATACAAATACCCAAACTAGATCTACGAAATGCCAGTATAGTCCAGCTTTTTCAATCATTTCATAATGACCTCTTTGTTCGAAATGGCCTAATTTGGTTTTGAGATACATCACGATATTGATAATCACGCCACTAAATACGTGGAAACCGTGGAAACCAGTGATACCAAAGAAGTAACCACCAAATGCAATAGGACCTGTATGTGTTGCATGAATTTCAGATGAAGCAATTTGATTGATCAACTCTTGATTAGTCAAAGAAGCTGCTGCTGCATGATGTGCACTTTCAGCGCCATGATGTAAAGTATTTGCAATTGCCACCAATTGCTCATGAGATGTTTTTTGTAATGCATCTACCATTTCAGTATGAGATAATGCTGCTCCCCAAGGATTCATTTTTACTGTTGTTGGCAATACAGATAATGTACCATCTCCCAACATAGCAACGTGTTCGCCAGTTAATAAATGCGTCCACTCCCAAGCCTGACAACCTAAGAAAGCTGCACCACCAATGATGGTTAAAATCATATATTTCTCTACCCCTTTCTTATTCATTTGATGACCTTCATGCACAGCCAACACCATGGTAACCGAGCTGAAAATCAAAATGAAAGTCATTAAACTCACGAAAGCAAGTGGAAGGTTTGCATGACCTGCAAAAGGAAAAGAATTAAAAACGTGGTTAGGATCTGCCCAATTGTTTACACTAAAACGTATTGTTCCGTAGCTAATAAGGAAAGCGCCAAAAGTAAAGGCATCACTCATTAGAAAGTACCACATCATTACTTTACCATAGCTCACATTGAATGGACTTTTACCACCGCTCCACCATTTTGTTCCTGTAGGAATTGCTGTTGATCCCATAATTATTCTTTTGTTTTATCGAAGCAAAAACTCAAAAAATCAATTACTGTTTTTTTAATTTTTACTTTTAAATTTTAATTTATTACTTAATCATGATCAAAAAGATCAATAAATAAACCCATAATATATCTACAAAATGCCAGTATGTAGATATCAATTCAACTGGTACTACACTGTAATTTCTAGTTTTTTTACTGAATGCACTTAGCGACATTACAATTAAAGCAATTACCCCTCCAATTACGTGCACCGCATGTAAACCAACTATTACATACAAAAATGAAAAAGAAACATTTGCTTGAAGCGTCATGCCCATTTTCCAAAATTCTTTAAATCCAAGAATTTGAGTTACTATAAAAATAAGACCTAAAAATAAAGTTGCTGCCATCAGTTTTCTATACTTTGGCATTTCCCTTACTTTAAACGCTTTTTGTGCCAGATGAACCGTTAAACTACTTAATAGAATTACAACAGTACTATACCAAAAAGCAGTGGGTAAATTATAGCTGACCCATCCAGCTTGATTGCGTTTTACAATGTAAGCACTGGTTAATCCGGCAAACATCATTACAATACTACCAATGCCAACCCACAAGGTAAACTTGTGTGGATGTATTTTATTTTTTGGTTTTATTACCTCTGTTTCCATTCCACATTGTTTTGAATGCCTATAGATTTGTTTTGAGTCGGCCATTTATTGGCATACAAACTCAGAAAAACAATCATTAAATAAAAATAAGAACTAAACATTACCTTTCTTGCTGCAGGAATGTCCATTTTTATATACAACATCACGCTCACATACACCATATATAAATTACAAGCCAACAAAATCCACATACTTATTTCGCCACTGATGTGATACATGAATGGCAAAATTCCTACTGGAATCATCAACGCGCTATACATAATTGTTTGAATAGCCGTAAACTTTGTAGGTCCTTTATCACTTGGCAACAGTTTGAAACCTGCTGCGCTGTAATCTTTGTGTGCTACCCAAGCAATTGCCCAAAAATGCGGAAACTGCCAAAGAAACTGAATCGCAAACAAAATCCAGCCACCTGTCCAATTGTTGTCGTTACCATCTCCAAAACTCGCTACCCACCCAATTAAACAAGGTAAAGCACCTGGAATTGCACCAACAAAAACAGCAGTTGAATTTATTTTTTTGAGCGGGGTATAAACGAAACCGTATAATACCAAACTCAATAAACTTATCCATGCTGCTTCTATGCTAAACGTGTACATGATTAGTATACCTATAGCACCAGAAATTCCTGCAAAAGCCCACGCTTCATTTGAAGACATACGACCACTAGAAATTGGTCTGCTAGCAGTACGCTTCATCAATGCATCCGTATCTTTTTCAAGAATCTGGTTGATGGTATTT
>CANFUJ010000116.1 GCA_947450165.1 Chitinophagaceae bacterium | reverse complement strand
ATTGCTTTTATTGGGCAGCAAAGCTTCTGCTTAAATCCATGTTTTATTTTAATGTCATTATGTATTGAAAATATTCAATTTTGTTGGTCGTGTATTGTATTTTATTAATCTATGAAAATCAATCTTTACACCAAAGACAAAAGCATTTTTAACTAAGATTTCAACCGAATGTTTTAGCTAAATGCTACATAATGACATTTTTATATATTATTATTTATATAAATACTATCTGCCCATAAACAACAATAAAATTTGAACATCACTTGGATTTACACCTGATATTCTAGATGCCTGACCCAATGTTTTTGGTTTGATTTTATTGAATTTTTGACGGGCTTCGTTACTTAATGAAACCAATTTGTCGTAATTAAAATTATCTGGAATAATTAAGTTTTCGAGTTGGCTCATTTTCTGAACCATTTCTTTTTCCTTTTCAATATAGGTTTCATATTTAAGTTGAATTTCTACTTGTTCTAAAGAGTCGTACTCAAACTTGTTTAAGAAAGGTTGAATGGAAGGAATATTATTAATCATTGATTTAAGATCCACGCCTGGTCTAAGCAATAATTGAGCTGCTTTTTGTTTATTTAATAAAGCGGATGAATTTACGCTTTCTAAATATTCGTTTGCTTCTAATGGTTCAATATTTTCTTTTTGCAAATAGTCTTTTAATACAACTACGTCATTTTGTTTATTAATTAAGTTATCCAATCTTTCCTGTGATGCCAATCCTAAATTGAAACTTAATTCTGTGAGTCTGATATCAGCATTGTCTTGACGCAGTAGTGTTCTATATTCAGCCCTACTGGTAAACATCCGATATGGCTCATCGGTTCCTTTGTTGATTAAATCATCAATAAGTACGCCAATATAGGCATCGCTTCTTTTTAGTACAAATGGTTCTAATTCTCTAGAGGCCTGATGTGCGTTAATTCCAGCCATTAATCCTTGACAAGCGGCTTCTTCATAACCGGTGGTTCCATTTATTTGTCCAGCAAAAAACAAATTCTTAATATGCTTTGTTTCTAAGCTAAAACTTAACTGAGTTGGTGGAAAGAAATCGTATTCTATGGCATATCCAGGGCGAAACATTTTGCAATTTTCAAAACCTGGTACTTTTTTAAGTGCTTTTATTTGAACTTCTTCTGATAATGAAGTAGAAAATCCGTTTACATAGATCTCAATTGTATTCCAACCTTCGGGTTCTACGAAAAGCTGGTGTCTATCTCTTTCAGCAAATCGGTTGATTTTATCTTCAATACTCGGACAATATCTTGGTCCTGTTCCTTGAATTCTCCCTTTAAACATTGGACTTGATTCAAATCCGTCTTTTAATAAGCTATGAACCTCTTCATTTGTATATGTTATCCAGCAACTTTTTTGATCTTCGGCTTTTAATTGAGGTTTTTCTAAATAACTAAACCCAACAATTTCATCATCACCTTTTTGTTCCTCCATTTTAGAATAGTCTAAACTTCTACCATCAATACGAGGAGGTGTACCTGTTTTAAGGCGATCGCTTTCAAAACCGAGTGAAACTAGTTGTTCTGTTATTCCTTTTGCCGATTTTTCAGCTACTCTTCCGCCTCCAAAATTCTTTTCTCCTATATGTATTACCCCATTTAAAAATGTTCCATTGGTTAATACCACCGAATTCGACTTTATTTTATGTCCCAAACTCGTGATAACACCTTCTACTTTATGGTTGTTTACCAAAAGCTCAACTACGGTATCTTGGTAAAAGTCAACATTTGGTGTATTTTCTAGCATTTCTCTCCATGTTGCGGCAAATAACATTCGATCGCTTTGTGCTCTTGGACTCCACATTGCCGGGCCTTTTGAACGATTCAGCATTCTAAACTGAATCATACTTTTATCGGTAACAATACCGCTATATCCACCTAAAGCATCTATTTCCTTTACAATTTGCCCTTTTGCTATTCCACCCATGGCAGGATTACAACTCATTTGAGCGATGGTTTGCATATTCATGGTAATAAGCAAGACTTTACTGCCCAAGTTTGCAGCAGAAGCAGCGGCTTCACAACCCGCATGACCCGCACCAACAACGATAACATCATATTTTTGAAACATAGGTACAAAGATAATACGCAGAAGATAAAAATTAGAATAGAAATTTGTTTAAAACGCTTCGCTGGTTTAGGGTTTAATGGTTTAAGGTGGTGAGTTTATTCGCTTTGATCTCCTTCTATATATTGACGATTTCGATTGTATCGATTTTAATGTTCCACGTGGAACATTAGTTAGAACTTTTGATTGGAAGAATAATGTTCCACGTGGAACATTATGTATTAAAGTATAAACCCAAGTAGTGTGCTTCTTTTTCACGCATTTTTTTGATTTCGTTCTTTGATTTGTCTTTATAACCGCACAAATGAAGAATGCCATGAAAAATTACGCGGTGTAACTCATTTGAAATGGTGGTATCGTAATCCTTCGCGTTGTGTTTAACGCGATCTGTACTAATGTATAATTCGGCAGTGGTTTCTTTATCACCCTTTGGAGTAAGGTCAAATGTTATGATATCCGTAAAATAATTGTGATTTAAATGTTGCTTGTTTATGTCTAATAGATACTCATCCGAACAAAAAATTATAGAAATCTCCTTTGGTTTATATCCTTCTTTTTTCATTAAAAAGATAATGAACGATTTTAACTTGCCGCGTTCTTTTAATGAAATGGCATTTTGAAAAAATAAATTGATTTCCATAAAGAATAAATTGAACACCAAAAGTAAAAAGATTATCTATTAATTATCTTTACAACCAAATAATAGTAATGTTTAAAAAACTATCAGAAATTGAATCAGGGAAAACGGTAATGATTAAATCATTTGAAAATGAAGATTTATATCTGAAGTTAATGGAAATGGGTTGTGTTCCTGGTGAAATAATAAAAATAGAAAACATTGCTCCATTTAAAGACCCGATTTCTATTTTGGTTTCTGGATATCACTTAAGCCTTCGTTTGCAGGAAGCAGAAAATATTATCGTGGAAGAAATAATATAAAAAATGAAAGTAGGACTATACTTCGGTTCTTTTAATCCCATTCATATTGGTCATTTGATCATTGCAAATCATTGCGTAGAAAATGAAAATCTAGATGAAGTATGGTTTGTCGTTTCCCCGCAAAATCCTTTCAAACAAGACCATCAATTACTTAATGCGCAATTAAGGTTAAACATGGTAAGATTGGCCATAGAAAATTCAGATAAATTAAAAGCTAGTAATATCGAATTCAATCTTCCAAAACCATCTTTTACCATAAACACAATAATCTATCTAGAAGAAAAATATCCCAATCATCAATTTGAAATCATTTTAGGGAGCGATGGATTTCAAAATATTGAGAAATGGAAAAACAGTAAATATATTATAGATAAATATAATTTTATTGTTTATCAACGTCCTGGTTATTTATTAGAAAAAGAAATAAAAGCAAACTATAGATTTACTGATAGTCCACAAATATATCTTTCGTCTACGCATATACGTGAGTTAATTAAAATGAATAAATCCATTCAATTTTTAGTAACTGATTTGGTTAAAGAAAATATTGAAAATAATGGTTTGTATAAATAAAAGATCAAAAAAGAAAACCCAACAAAAGACAGCACAAAACTATTATAGGAGGAGGAATTTTTGTTTTAAGTAAAATTAGAAAAGTAGATAATAAAATTAAAATTGACATACTTAATTCCATTTTGGAAGAAACTAAAAACAAATCATTTATTAAATAAATTGCTGCTGCAAAAATAAATCCTGGTACAACAGATTTTATTCCTTCGATTGCTCTAAAAATAAAAACATAACGTTTTAAATTTTCCCAAATGGGAAAGAAAAAAAAGAGTAATAAAATACCTGGTAAAAACAAGGCTATACTTCCAATGACACATCCAAAAAACTGATTTAGTTTTCCTTTACTTTTCATTGCCATCCCGCCAACATAAGAACCTATTGAAAAAACTGGACCCGGAATTGCACGTATCATTCCAAAGCCAACAATCAAATCAGAATTAGAAATTTTTATTGAATTGGGGTTTTTGATTTGGGTTTGTTTATCCGTTGGTCGAGCTACATATTGATCTAGCATCATTGGAAACAGTACATCACCACCGCCATAAACTAAACTTCCAAAACGATAAAAGTTTTCAAAAACATTAAATGCATTTCTGTTTTGCCAATCGTTTTTTCTTGCAGTTTCACTCAAAATTCCCGCAATAACAAAAATGAAAATAAATAACCATAAATTTTTCCATTGAATAATTTTAGGTTTAGTATCCGTTGTTGAAGGAATTCTTTTACTGCTGAAATTTGTAGCAATACCAGCAAGTATAATCAACAGAGGAAATATCCAAGGCTTTTTAAAAAATAAAAGGGTTAGAATTGTAGATGATAAAAAAATGATTGTGGTTATTTTATTATTAACAGATAATTTAAAATTTCCTAAAAATGAAAACATTAAAAAACCAATGGTCATTGGTTTAATAAATTTAAATAACGAAGCATTAAAACTTTCATGTGCATTGGAACTTATTAAAAATGATAATGCACCCATTATAAAACATGCAGGTAAAATCCAAATCAGTAATGTAATGATTGAAAGCAAAAAACCACCGCGCTTATAACCGATTAATGTGATTAATTGCGTACTTGAAGCTCCAGGTATAATTTGAGAAAAAGCAAATAAATCAAGAAGGGTATCTTCTGAAATATATTTATTTTGGACAAACATTTTTTTAAGCATTCCAATATGGCCTTGCGGTCCACCAAAAGCAGTTAACGTGTATAATAAAACTGTGCGTAGAAAATATAGATTTTTTTTGAAAAACAATAGTGTAAGTTTTATCGATAAAAGTTAACTTAAAAAACGAATGTATATTTGAATAATGAAAAAGCTAAAACTTGTAAATAAATTATTAAGAATGAATTTAAAATATTTTTTTATTTTTTCTCTTATAATTTTTTCAAACAATTTGATTTCTCAAAATGTAAGTCTAACAAAAATAAAAAAAACTGATTATAGTGATATAAATAATTGGGCAGCCCATCCTTGGAAAAAAGATTTAAGTGATAGTATTTCAGAAGGAATAAAAGATAGAAGAATTAACGATTCAATAGTTGATGTATTTTTTATTCACCCTACAACATATTTAGATAAAGATTTTGTAGAATGGAATGCAGATATTACAAACAAAGCAATAAATGATAAAACTGACCAAACAGCTATTTTATATCAAGCATCTGCTTTTAATGAACAATCTCGGTTATTTGCTCCAAGATATCAACAAGCCCATATCAACAGTTATTATATTAATCCTATCGTTGCTAAAGAATATTTTGATATTGCTTATAATGATGTTAAAGAGGCTTTTGAATACTATTTAAAAAATTATAACAACGGACGACCAATTATAATTGCTTCTCATAGTCAGGGTACAACACACGCTGGTAGATTATTAAAAGAATTTTTTGATGATAAACCTTTACAAAAACAATTGGTTTGTGCTTACATAATTGGGATGCCAATTCCTGATCATTATTTCCCAACTTTAAAACCTTGTATATTTGAAACGCAAACAGGTTGTTTTGTTGGTTGGAGAACCTATAAAAATGGTTATGTTCCTAAATTAATAGCAGAAGAAAATTTTAAAAGTATTGTGGTTAATCCTTTAACCTGGGATACACTTGAAACAAAAGCACCAACTAATTTAAATAAAGGTGGCATTTTACAAAATTTTAAAAAGATTGTTCCTAAAGTTGTTGACGCACAAATACATCAAAATGTATTATGGGCTTGTAAACCAAATGTGTTTGGAAAAATATTCTTTACAAAAAAGAATTTCCACATTGGTGATATTAATCTTTACTATATGAACATTAGAGAAAATGTAAGAACTAGAATTGATAGTTTTAATAAAAGTAAAAAGTGAAAAGTAAAAATTGTAGAATATGTTTTTGACTTTTTAATTTTTATTTTTTATTTAAATTATAGCCCATAATGTTTACTAATTTCCAACATTCTTGTGATTGGTTTTTTTGCAGCAATCAATAAGTTTTCATCCATAATAATTTCAGGCAATTCATATTTCATACAAGTATATAATTTTTCCAAAGTATTGAGTTTCATGTATGGACAATTATTACAAGCACATGAATTATTGGGTGGTGCTGGTATGAAAGTTTTATCAGGATTTAATTTTTGCATTTGATGCAGAATACCGCTTTCTGTGGCCACAATAAATTGTTTGCTGGTACTTTGTTGTGAAAACTTTAAAAGTGCCGTAGTGCTCCCTATATAGTCTGCAATCGATAATAATGATTCTTCGCATTCAGGATGTGCGATAAATTTTGCTTCTGGATGCCTAATTTTTAATTTGGTAATTTTTTCCAAACTAAAAATTTCATGAACCATACAAGCACCATTCCACAAAACCATATTACGGTTTGTTTTTTTATTTAGATAAGCACCTAAATTTTTATCTGGAGCAAATATTATTTTTTCATCTTTTGGTAAACTGTTTACAATCGCTTCCGCATTTGAAGAAGTACAAATTATATCACTTAAAGCTTTTATACCTGAACTACAATTGATATAAGAGATTACAGTATGATCAGGATGTTTTAATTTAAAATTATTAAAAAGGGCAGGAGGCGCTGAATCACTTAAAGAACAACCCGCATTTAAATCAGGTAATAAAACTTTTTTATGCGGGTTTAAAATTTTTGCCGTTTCAGCCATGAAATGAACACCAGCAAAAACAATAATGTCGGCATTGGTATTTTCAGCCTTTTGAGCTAAACCTAAACTATCTCCAATATAATCTGCTATATCCTGAATATCCGGCTCTTGATAATAATGTGCAAGTAAGATTGCGTTCTTTTCCTTTTTTAAATTATTTATTTCTTCAAACAAATCTAGCGATGGATTTATTGGAAGATTTAAGAAACCATTTTTTTCTAAAATTTGATTGTGCATATCTACTGTAATAAGTATTAATACTATTTTATTATTTAATCACTTATTACTATTAGGGCTGTTAATAAGTGGATAAAAAATTAAAAAATGAATTATAAAGCGTCAAAAAATACTTTATACACATTTATAAACATGAAATTAACATAAAAAGTTTTTTAATTTATACAATTAAATATCGTGTCTGTGTTGGTTTTTATAAATCAAAAATATTTATACAATAAATTAATTGTAAAAACCATGTGTACAAAAAACCTATTTATAAAATTGTTATATCTGTGAATTGGGTTGGGATAAAAAGTAGTTAACTAACATCAACTTTTATAAAAACTAAAAATCATGAATTTAATGCACCAATTATTCCCTTTTATTTTTAAAAAAATGGGAGATTTCCACGAAAAATTAGGTTATTCACATTTTGATTGTGTATAAAACTAAAACCATAATTTATTTCCAAATTTCACCGTTAAAACAACAATAATAAAAGGTAATTTAAGTTTTTATTTTGAGGATTTTTTGGTTTTGGAGGTGAATGTTACACATTAATAAAATGTTTTTTTCCTATTTTTTTGATAAACCACCGTTTAAATGGTGGGTAGTTATGAAAAATGATTAGTTACAAAAAACCCACGTTTTTAAAACGTGGGTTAAAATAATTAATCAACTCTTCTCGATTTTTAGGACTTAACTTTTTACAGCACGACTTACTTTTATTTTATTCAAAAGATGTATCTCTAAAAAGTAAACGCCTGGTTTTAATTCTTTACCAATTGCATTATTTTGATTTGTGTTTAATGAAAGAATCTTTAATGTTCTTCCTTGTATATCTTTTACAATTACTTTAATTTTTTCATCTTTTGTAGAATTAATCTTTAGATTAAATTCAGTAGATGTTGGGTTTGGAAATAAATTCGTTTTAATTTCTGTATTTGAAGATTGAATGTTTGAAACTTTTGCTATTGCGGTTGTAGCGCATCCAGTTGTCGT
>CANFUJ010000115.1 GCA_947450165.1 Chitinophagaceae bacterium | reverse complement strand
ATATTTCTTGGTACAAGATTTAAATGCACATGAGTTGGTGTTAATTGAAAACTGAATTTATCTGAGAATTTTCTTCCAATAATAACTTGATTATAGAATCCCATTTTGTTGGTATAAAAATTACCCGGATTTCCTGGCTCAGCAAATGGCAATCCAGAATATGTCATGCCGGTAATAAAAATTACCGAAACAGGTGAACTAGATTCGCCTCCTTTGGATTGTTGAATTAATCTGTATTTGATAAAACCATCTAATTCTTTACCTACATTGCTTCTGCCTATGCCAATGGTAAGGTCTTTAGAAATGCCATAATCAAAGCCTAAGCGCATATTAGCTTGGTCTAAGCCATATAAATTTTTTACGCCTGTATTGATAAGCCCAAATCTGTGAAGGATTCTGGTGTCTAATACGCCTTTACCGATAAACTCCATCGAATGACCGTTAATGACTCTGCTCGATTTGAATGCATTGTTTACGTATTCTTTTTTATTTGGTTCATTTTTTTCTACGATTGAAAGTAAATCGTCTTGTGCAATTGCAACTTGTTTAGAAAAAAGGGCAATAGAAAGGATTAGTGTGTATTTTAAAAAATTATTTTTCATTATTATTATTTTATAAGCGAGTAATTACATGATACATCAATTTTTACTGTTTTAGCCAGTTTGTCTTTTACTACGCCTGGAATGACAATATTGTAATCTGCTAAAGCAACGATAAAGGAAGATGTTCCAAGCACTTGATCCCCTTTGATTTTTAAACTACCAGTTGTTTCTATTTCTTTTTTTACACCATGCATATCCAAGGTTCCTTTTACTTTTACAGGGTAGGTGCCATCTTTTGAAAAGTTTACTTTTTTAATGTCGATAATATTTCCACTAAACATAGTTTTTGGATATTTATCGCTCTCCATATAATTCTCATTAAAATGATCTTGCATCAACTGACTCCAAAATTCAAAACCCTTGTTCATGATTTTAAATTGCATTTGGCCTGAAACAGCATCAAATACGGAGGTGGTTGATTTATTTGTAGCAGATATATTTTCTACACCAGTACCAGCATCAAATGAAGTAGTACCTGTAGTTGTAGAATATAATTTTTTTTGTGCGAAAGCTGTTGTGATAGATATAATCGCAATGCTTAAGAAAAGTATTTTTTTCATTTTTTAAATTTTTAATGATTATTTGTTTACTGAACATGTTTTCATCATGGCAGATTTTTGTTGAGGCAACAAATCCATCATGTCGGTTGAGTCGCTTTTTTCAAATCCGTCACAGCCAAAATAAATGCCTTTGATAGAAGTTGGTTTTCCTTTTTCAAATGAAGCTAAGTGCTTAGCAAATACCGCACTATCAAAGGTACATGTAATGATAGCGTTTCCTCCAGCATCTAAAACCAAACTACATTGGTCCTTATTTACTTCCATTACATTGCCTGAAACTGCAATGTTTTTATCCATATAAGTTGCAGATACCGCAGCTTTGTTTGCATTAAGTTTTTCAATGAATTCTGTGGTTGAAAATTTTGCTACAGGTTCGCTGTCTTCTGCTGTAGCTGGCTTTTTCGTTGCAAAATATAGAATTATACCTGCAGTAACTAAACCAAACGCAAAAACACCCCAAACAATTTTTTTCCATTTTTTCATAGTCTATTTTTTTTTCAGAATTCAACAAATCTTGTTATTTAATTTTATTTCTAATCTGTATACTTGTGTCCAGCATTTACCCATGCTGTAATCTGAGATTGTTCACTTGTTGAAAGTGCACCAGTTGTTGGCATTCTTTGTAACGTATATGGTTGAACGCAAGATCCTTTTATTTCGTTCCAGTATGTTACAATTGAACAATCATTATCAAAATTATAGCCAGCAGTACTTCCGCCATTCAAATGACACCCACCACATTTAGAGTGAATGATGGTTCTGACATTTGTAAATTTTGGACCCATAGTATCCGTTGCAGCCTTACATGAGGTAGAATTAGGGTAAATCAACTCTTCTTTATCATAATAACAACTATTTATTGCAAATAGGCCTGTAATAATGATGGCTGTAAAAATCAGTTTCTTCATGTTTTTTTATTTTTATTTTTGATTAATCAGTGTATCTATGTCCTGCGTTTACCCATGCAGTTATTTGTGCTTGTAAAGTAGCAGAAAGCGCACCAGAAGTAGGCATTCTTCTCAAAGTGTATGGAGAAACGCAAGATCCTTTTATTTCGTTCCAATATCCTACAATACTGCAATCGTTATCAAAATTATATCCAGCGGTAGCACCTCCATTCAAGTGACAATTACCACAATAACTTCTAATGATGTTTCTTACGTTTGTAAAATTAGTACCTCTCGCAGCCGTACCAACAACAACAGTTTGTGTGTTTGTACAACCATTCAAATCTTTTACACCAATGATATAACTTCCAGCGGTTAATCCTGAAAATGTACTTGAAGCTTGATAAGTACCGCCATTGCTATTGTATGTAAATCCTGTTGAACCGTTTGCTACAACAGCAATACTTCCATTAGCAGCAGGTGAACCACATGGAACTACATTGGTAACAGTAGGCGTAATTCCAATGGTTATTCCTGTACATGGATTCAATGCAGTTAAAACCACCACAGTTGATCCAGTACAACCTCCTGCATTTTTTGCTGTTATGGTATAATTTCCTGCAATCAAATTGTTGAAAGTTCCTGATGATTGATAAGCGCCTCCATTGATACTATATGTATACGTTCCAGCTGGAGAAGCCGTAGCTGTAATTGAACCATTTGATTGTCCACTAGTAGGACTTGTTTGTGTTGTAGAAACGGAAATATTTACGCCTGTGCATGGACTATTATCAACCAAAGTAATGGTAGTTGTACCTGTACATCCGGTTGAATTTTTTGCAACTATAGTATAGCTACCTGCACTTAAATTATTAAATACGCCTGTTGATTGAAATGCGCCACCATTGATGCTGTATGTATAACTTCCAGCTGGAGTTGCTGTTGCAGAGATCGAACCATCTGATTGTCCAACAGTTGGGTTAGTTGGGATTGTGTTTATGGTAATGGTAACACCAGTACATGGATTGGTAGATCCAATAGATACTTGAGCAGTATCACTACATCCAGCATTATTATGTCCGATTATGGTATAATTTCCAGCGGCTAAATTTCCATAAACACCAGTAGTGTTATTAGAGCCCCCATTTAAATTGTAATAAAACCCATCTCCACCAGATGCTGTAACGGTGATGGTTCCATCAGAATTGCCGGATGTGGCATTTGTAGAAGTTGCCGTAATTTGAAAATCTAAACTTTCACAATCTGCGCCAACAGGAATGGTGTGCTGACAACTGAGTAAAAAATAGCTTGCTGAAAAAAGCAAAGCCATGAGGCCGAGGAGGATGGTTTTTTTCATGTTTGAATTTTAACTTTTTTTTCAATAATTGTTCAAAAACTTCCACAATGTAATAAACTGAATTAATTAATTGTCAGACAATGAAAAAAAGAATTGTTAAAAAAAAGAGCCAATTTTAACAATTGGCTCTTTTTAGAAAATGAGTTATAAAAATCATATTTAATCAATATATCTATGTCCTGCATTTACCCAATCAGTTATAATTCTTTTATCAGTACTGTTTAATGGATTTGGCGGCATTGTATTTGTTGTTTGAACAACACATCTTGTATTTATTCTATCCCATTTGGTTACAATATTGCATTTGTCGTCGAAGTTTACACCTCCATCTGAACCACCATTAAAGTGACAATTTCCACATCTTGAAATCATCATATTTCTAACCAAATTAAAATTAACCCCACCAGGGTTTGGAGAAACGGTTACCGTTTGTGATTTCGTACAACCATTTACATCTTTTACAACAACTGGATAGTTTCCTGCAGCTAAATTAGAAAACACATTTGATGCTTGGAAAGTTGTTCCACCATCTTTACTATAAGTGTAACCAGAAGATCCACCTGCTGTTAATGTAATACTTCCGTTATTAGCCGTAGGGCATACATCTGCATAAGTTGTTACAGGTGTTAAAGTAATGACTAACCCATTACAAGGATTAGCTGCACTTAATGTTACTGCTGTTGATGCACTCGTACAACCATCTGCATTCTTAGCCATAATGGTATAATTTCCTGTAGCTAAATTGTTGAAAATATTTGAAGATTGATACGCGCCATTATTTATACTGTAGGTATAAGTTCCACTTGGAGTTGCTGTTACGGTGATTGAGCCGTTGCTTTGTCCAGCAGTAGGAGCGGATTGGCTAGAATTTATGGTAATCGTTAATCCTGTGCATGGACCCGCTGGTGCAACTGTATCTTTTTTACAGCTGAAAACAAATAAAACCGTACATGCCAAAATTGAAATAATTAAGTAATTTTTTTTCATTTGATTCTTTTGATTTTTTATGAATAACTAAGTTATAAAATCTTCTAATTGACAACAAAACTGTTTTTGATTTTTTCAGTAAAATTAGCTTCATGCATTTTGCAAGCAATACTGATCATATTTTTAAACGCATTTTCACCAGATATGCCATGTCCGATAATTACAGGTTTTGCAACACCAAGTACAGGAACTCCGCCGTAAGCTTCGAAATTAAATCGGTTAAAATGGTCATCATTTATTTTGCGTCTCTTTACAATGTCGTAAATACTTTCTGCAAGTTTTAAAACTACATTTCCAGTAAAACCATCGCAAACCATCACATCGGCTTTGTTCAATAAAATATCTCTCCCTTCAATATTTCCTACAAAATTAATTTGTGTATTTTCTTTTAGTAATGGATAAGCAGCTTGTGCGAGTAAATTTCCTTTACCTTCTTCTTCACCTAAATTAACCAGACCCACTTTAGGATTTTCAATCTTTAAAATTTGTGAAGCAAATAAAGAACCGAGTATGGCAAATTGGTTTAGATTTTCTGGCTTACAATCTGCGTTTAATCCTACATCCACCAATAATCCAAGTGAGCCATCTTCTCTTGGAATGTAGGCGCCAATGGTAGGTCTGATAATGCCTTCTATTGTTTTGATGCTAAACAACGCACCAACCATCATTGCCCCAGTATTACCAGCACTTATAAAAGCATCAATCTCACCATTTGCAAGCATTTTGAATCCCACTGCAATAGATGAATCTTGTTTTTCTTTAAGCGCTTTTGTAGGATGCTCATGCATCTCAATTACCTGAGCCGTATGAATGATGGTGTAACGATTTTGAGGTAAGCTGTTTTTCTTTAATTCAATCTCAATTTCTTGTTGATTGCCAAACATAATGACTTCTATATCATTATTGTTTTCAGATAGAAATGCAACAGCGCCTTTAACGGCTTCTGCAGGAGCAAAATCTCCCCCCATCATGTCTAATCCAATTTTCATATTGATTGTATGTTTAAAATAAAAAAACCAAAATATAGCTTGATTTTATTCAAACTATATTTTGGCATTCACATTTTTAATCAATTATTTAAGCTCTTGAAGGTGCTTTTTCAGCAACTACTTTTCCTTTGTAATATAATTTACCTTCACTTACGTGCGCACGATGACGAACGTGTGTTTCACCTGTAGTTGAATCAACGCTCAACGTTGTTTCAGTTGCTTTATAATGTGTTCTTCTTTTTGCACTGCGTTGTTGCGAATGACGCCTTTTTGGATTTGGCATGACTTTACTTTTTTATTGTTATAACGGTTTATTAATTATTTTTAAACTTATCTAATCCTTTCCAGAGGTTGTTTGCATTTTGTCTTGCAAAATTATCCTCCATTTCTTTTAATTTTTCCAACACCTCTTTATTGCATTTTGGACCACCAATTTCTTCGTTTGCACACATTTTTTGCATGGGCAAACTGAGTAAAACAAATTCGTAAATCCAATTTTCAACAGATAGATGACTTTCATTTCTGGAGATGTAAAAAATGTCGGGGTCTTCTTCCTGATCATTCATTTCATCTGGGTTATCTACTTGTTTTACCAATATATTAAACTCATCCCAAAGTGCTAAAGTTATCTGATTTCCACAACGATCGCAACTTACATCCGCTTGACCACCAATTTCAAACTTTAAAAGCATGAAGCTTGTGTTTTTTTCAAGCGAAAGCTTTACTTGAGCCTTGGGATTTGCAAAATCTTCGGCACCTTTTTCAACAAAGAACTGCTCATCTAAATCATAATCAAACTCATGAACACCGAGCTTTAATCCAACAAAAGCAATTTCAAATGCACGCTTCTTAGCCATTGCGTTCAGTTTAAAGGAGGGCGAAGGTATATTTTTTTTATTAAAAATGGAATAAAAAATTGGGATTATTATAATTTAATCCCTAAAAAACTAAAGTTATCGGGTTTTCAAACCAATATTATAGATGAAATTCGATTTTTTAAGCCAGATTTTAAGTTGATTTATTTAAAATGTGTTCTTCCACATCATGCTTTCCACGGGCATATTGGGCTGGCTATTATACTTAGCATTTTTCTTTTCGTTGTATTTTACTTCAATTTCTCCATCAACAGGGAAGTAAATCAATTGCCCAATTGGCATGTCTTTATAAACCCTAACTGGTTGTTTTACGGAAATTTCTAAGGTCCAATTGCCACAAAAGCCAACATCACCCTTTCCTGCAGTAGCATGAATGTCGATTCCCAATCTACCGGTTGATGATTTACCTTCTAAAAAAGGAACGTGTGCATGTGTTTCCGTATATTCAGCCGTTACACCCAAATAAAATTTATTTGGCAATAATACATAGCCCTCATCTGGAATTTCGAAATGTGAAATGGTATTGTGTTTTTTAGCATCCAATTCTTCATTATCGTACATCGCTAAATTTTTTCCAAGATGTACATCATAACTGTTGCTTCCTAAACATTCTCGTAGATAAGGGACAATTTTTATCGTGCCCTTCTCCATTTCTTCCAATATTCTTTTATCACTTAAAATCATTTCTGTGTTATTATATGTTATTTTGTAAAAGTAATTTTAAAAAAAGAGAAATTAGATTATTATATGCCATTGGTTTATCAACAAAATATCAACGAACACACGAAAATAGGTGTGTGGCATATTTTGGAAACGGAAGATTTCTTTTTAGAAAAAGTAACCGAACAATACAAAATCAATCATACTCAAAAAAGAATACAGCATCTGGCAGGAAGATATTTATTGCTGGAATTGGCAAATGATATTTCTTTAAAAAACATTTTACTAACTACAACGGGCAAACCTTTTTTACCCGATGAGTCATATTTCTTTTCAATTTCTCATTGTGCTGAATATGTTGCTGTAATCATAAGTGCAAAATCAAATGTTGCGATAGACATTCAACATGTAGTGCCTAAAATTGAAAGTATTCAACATAAATTTTTGACCGAGGAAGAAATGAATCTACTTTCAAACTTATCCATTTCTCCAATCGAACAATTTACATTTGCTTGGACGATAAAAGAGGCCATGTTTAAATACTTCGATGAAAAAGGGATTGATTTTAAGCAACATTTAAATATCACATCTGCCAATTTTGAGAATCAAGTTTGGGTTTCAAAATCTACATTCAATAAAAATAAAGTTCAGCAGTTAGAAACCAAATCAATTCGATTCAATGAATTATTTATGACTTGGATTCAATAAAATAAATCGGTTCAATTAAATTTCTAATAAGTTTTCGGGTTCATCATCATTAAGCTGCATATCGATAGAATCTTGTCCTGCGATACCTTCTATCGATCCGGAAATATGTAATGAATTTTGAATGATTAAGTCGATTTGCTTTTCTTTTTTCTTCCAGTTTTTTTCAAAATCTTCGCGTTCTTTTTGCAGCATGCTTCTTAAGTTTCTAAATCCATCGCGCATGGCACTCCAGTTGCCTACAAACTCCTGACTGGTTAAATAATTATATAGCGAGACCATTTTCTCGCCTTTATTTTCTTCACTTTTTTTGGCTTCGCTAATTTTTATAATGGCGTTTCTTAATACTGTTGTTAAGCTTTTAACTTCTTTAAAACTACAAATGTAAACGCCATTTTTTTCGCCAAATTGCTCCATATCTTTTGGCATCGATTTGGTAACAATTACGGCAATATCTGCTTTTTGAGAAAGCATATCCGTCTTTAATTTTTCAATCCAATCGGCAGTAAAATTTTCGGTGCGTTT
>CANFUJ010000114.1 GCA_947450165.1 Chitinophagaceae bacterium | reverse complement strand
TTAAAAACAGCATTTTCACAAATGCTGTTTTTTTATTTCCAAGAATAAGATAAAAAGAATTAATTACCCATTAATAATCTGTTCAATGGCTTCAATCAACTCTGCTTTATAAATTGGTGTACCCATAATTTTATTAAAGCCTTTAGCATCTACCATATAGGTATCTCTAATGATTTTTATCAGTTGCCCATTATTAATTTCAGGAATTAAAATGTGATCAAAGTTTTTGATGATGTCTCCTAAGTTTTTTGGAAAAGGACGAATGTAACGAAGATGTGCATGAGACACAGAAACGCCTTTTGATTGTAACTCGATACAAGCACTTTTAATTGCACCAAATGTACTTCCCCAGCCAATTACAAGCACTTTCCCTTTTTTAGCCCCACTATCTAATTTTTGATCTGGAATATGCTGAGCAATTAAATCTACTTTTTCTTGCCTTAACTTAACCATCAATTGGTGGTTTTCTGCATCATAACTGATGTTCCCTGTGATATTTTGCTTTTCCAAACCACCAATGCGATGTTCTAAATTGGGTGTACCTGGAATAACCCAAGGACGAGCGAGTTTTTCATTTCGAGCATAAGGAGAAAGTTTGGTTTCTCCTTGTTCCAGTTGTGTTTTAAAAGCAACTTTAATATCTTTTAAATCTGCGGATTGAGGAAATTTCCAAGGCTCAGCACCATTAGCAATGTATCCATCACTTAATAAAATCACTGGAGTCATGTGCTCAATTGAAATCCTTACGGCTTCAAATGCAGCATCAAAACAATCACTTGGCGTTGCTGCGGCCACAATAGGCATTGGACATTCGCCATTTCTTCCATAATAGGCCTGCATTAAATCACTTTGTTCTGTTTTTGTTGGCAATCCAGTACTTGGTCCACCCCTTTGAATATTACAAATAATCAAAGGTATTTCAAGCATCACAGCAAGCCCCATCGCTTCCGCTTTCAAGGCCATACCTGGACCAGATGTAGTGGTTAAACCAATCCATCCACCATAACTGGCACCAATAGCCGAAGTTATGGCAGCAATTTCATCTTCCGCTTGAAATGTTTTTATACCAAAATTTTTATGCCTACTCAGTTCATGTAAAATATCTGATGCAGGCGTTATTGGATAGCTTCCTAGAAAAAGATTCAATCCGCTTTTTTGTGCTGCAGCGATTAATCCAAAAGACAATGCTTGATTACCCATTATAGAGCGATAATTGCCAGTTTCCATCTTGGCTTTAGCAACGGCATATCTTTCCGTAAAAGTTTCTGTTGTGTCTGCATAATGATATCCAGCTTGAAGTGCTTTTACATTACTGTCTAAGATATCGGCTCTTTTAGAAAATTTATCTTTTAGAAAATTAATGGTATTTTCCATGCTACGGTTGTACATCCAATATAAAAAGCCAAGTACAAACATGTTTTTTGCCCTGTCTTTTTCTTTGGTACCCATTGTGAAATCTTTCAAAGCTTCACGGGTAAGCTTGGTTACATCAATTTTAATGACTTCATAATTATCCAGGCTGTTATTTTCAATTGGATTTTCACCATCGGGATAGTTGGCTAAGCGTAAGTTTTTTGAATCAAAACCATCAACATTGACTATAATTTTTCCGCCTTTTTTTAAAGAAGCTAAATTTACTTTTAAAGCAGCTGCATTCATTGCCACTAGAACATCACAAAAATCACCTGGCGTATAAATTCTATCAGAGCTAAATCGAAGTTGGAAGCCACTTACACCCGGCAAAGTGCCTATTGGAGCCCGGATTTCAGCAGGGAAATCTGGAAACGTGGCAAGGTCTAAACCCAAAAGGGCACTATTATTGGTAAATTGGGTTCCTGTTAATTGCATCCCATCTCCACTATCCCCAGCAAATTTTATAACTACTTCTTGAAGTATTTCTTGATTTTCTATCATTTGACTTTCATTGAATAATGGTCAAAGTTACTAAATACAAATAACAGAAAACGTAGAAAAAAATATTCTATATCGATTAACCTTTCCTTTGAATGAATTAGGTTTGTAGAAATGAATTAGTCAACGTATAATTATTTGAATTAATGATTGGGCTATCCAATTTGCAAAACGTTAAAAAGCAATATCAATAATAAAAAGTTATGGAAGATTTACAGGATTTTTTATCACCCGTTTCTGTGATAGATTTAATGAATGACGAAACATTTACAGATGGACAATTTGCCAAACATATTCGTTTTTATGAAACCGAGTTTCCTGATTTAACAGATATAGATATTGTTATGGTTGGAATTGGAGAGATGAGGGGTGCAGATTTAAATGCACCAGAAAGTAATGCGCCCAACCAAATCAGAAAACAATTTTATGCACTTCATCATTGGCATTCGGATATTTTAATTGCAGATATAGGCAATGTAAAACAAGGTGCACTGATTGGTGATAGTTATGCTGCTTTGCAAACTGTAATTGCAGAGCTGTTTAATATTGGAAAGAAAGTGATTATTCTAGGCGGTTCGCATGACATTACACTTGCGCAATATTATGCGTACAAAACATCTAAGAAAAGTATTGTAGCAACTTGTATTGACGCTACGATAGATCTAAGAGGAGATAGTTTTTTTAGACAAGAGAATTTTTTATTGGACATGCTTACTAGCGAACCCAATTATATTTCACATTATAATCACATCGGATTTCAAAGCTATTTTGTACATCCAAGATTATTGGAAACTATGGATAAACTTAGGTTTGATTGTTATCGTGTAGGAGTTGTGAAATCTGATATTGAGCAAATGGAGCCTGTAATTCGTCAAACCAATTTATTGAGTTTTGATATAGCCGCAATAAAAAATAGTGCGGCACCTGCAAATGTATTAACCACAAACGGATTAAATGGGGAAGAAGCATGTGTGCTTTCGCAGTATGCCGGAATGAGTAGTCAATTATCAAGCTTTGGCATTTATGGGTATAATCCTGAAAATGATGTACATGATTTAACCGCAAAGCAAATCGCACAAATGCTTTGGTATTATTTAGATGGTGTTAATGCGATTAAATACGAGGCTGCATTGGAAGACAGCGGGAATTTTAATCTGTTTCATACTTATTTTTCAGAATTAGATACGTTGTTCATGCAGAGTAAAAAAACAAATCGTTGGTGGATGCAAATGCCAGATAAGAAATTTATTCCATGTAGTTACAAAGATTATATGAATGCGAGTATGAATGATATTCCAGAACGTTGGTTAAGGACACAAGAGCGTACGGTGTAAAACTTCAAAAATGAAAAAAAAATATTTTTTATTTGTTTTGGTTTTTGTTGGAATGACATCAAGTGTCATTGCGCAAATATTAAAAAATCAACAAGAATTACTCAATGATTCAATCATTAAAACAGGGCATTTAGGCATAAGTATTTACGAGCCAGTTACTGAAAAATTCTGGTTTAATTATAACGCTGAAAAATTATTTATTCCAGCAAGCAATACAAAATTGTTCACGTTGTTTGCAGGGATGAAATTTCTAGACAAGCAATTAACTGGAATTTATTATAATGAGACTCTAGATACATTTTTTGTTTTGCCATCAGGAGACCCCACATTTTTACATGACGATTTTTTGAATCAACCGGTTTTTGAAATGCTTAAAAAAACACAAAAACCAATCGTAATCATCAATCAAAACCAACAAATTCAACCATATGGAAATGGATGGGTATGGGATGATCAATCTGAATCCTATTCTGCTCAACGTAATGCTTTCCCAATTTGTGGAAATCTGCTTCACTTAAATTGGATAAAAAAAGATAACATTCAAAAAGACTCTTTTCCTTATGATTTAAAATCATTAAATGGAAGTGTTACAGATTTCGAGTTTTTAAATAAAATCAATTCAGAAATCATAGAAAATGTAATTATAAAAACACCTGGAAAAAATAAATTTGAAATATCCTTAAATGGAAAGTCAAATGAAATAACACAAGATGTGCCATTTGAAACAAATGGTATAGAAACGGGCATAAATATTTTAAAGCAGAAATTGGGGAAACCGTTGACTGTCAAATCATTTAAAATAAACAAAGAAGCATTCAAACCGCTGTATTCACAAAACACAGATACGTTCTTTAAAATCATGATGCATAGAAGCGATAATTTCTATGCAGAGCAAACACTTTTAATGGCAAGTGAAAAGTATCTGGGTTATGTGTCTGAAACGGACATAATTGATACTTTATTAAAGTCATCATTTAAAGACATGCCTCAACAACCTCGATGGGTTGATGGCAGTGGGTTAAGTAGATATAATTTGTTTTCACCAAAGGATTTCATTTACATACTCAATAAACTTCAAAAGGAGTACGGGTATGAAAGATTGGAATATATTTTACCAACTGGCGGGAGGGGAACTCTAGCTAATTACTATAAATCAGACAGCGGTTTCATTTTTGCAAAAACAGGCTCAATGAGTAATAATATTTCTTTATGCGGAATAATAAAAACCCGTAAAAACAAAACGTTACTTTTCTCAATAATGCTAAATAATTACATAGGTTCGGGCAAATTGGTCAGAAAACAATTTGAAAATTATTTGCATGAGATCATTCAACAGAACTAGCATATAATTAGTTTTTTAGAATTAAAACTTAATGATTGTTTTTTTGTTAATTAATGATTGTTAAATTGATTATTTTTATGTTTAAGTAAATTGACTAATAATGGAAATATTACCTGGTAACTTGTTGAAAATGATTGATAGCCCTGCTGACCTTAAGAAATTAAGTAAGGATCAAATGCATACGGTTGCCAATGAATTAAGGCAATATATAGTCGATGTTGTAAGTGTTTATGGGGGGCATTTTGGGGCGAGTTTAGGTGTTGTTGAATTGTCGGTTGCCTTACATTACGTATTTAATACACCTTATGATCAATTGGTTTGGGATGTTGGGCATCAAGCTTATGGGCATAAAATACTAACAGGACGAAGAGATAATTTTCCAAGTAATAGAAAATACAACGGATTAAGTGGTTTTCCCAAAAGAAGCGAAAGCGAATATGATACTTTCGGTGTTGGGCATTCTTCCACATCGATTTCTGCAGCATTGGGAATGGCCATGGCATCATATTATAAAGGTGAAAAAGATAGGCAACATATTGCTGTAATTGGTGATGGTGCTTTAACAGCTGGACTCGCTTTTGAAGCAATGAATCATGCTGGAATCGAAAAAAGCAACGTGTTAATTATTTTGAACGATAATAACATGAGCATTGACCCCAATGTAGGTGCATTAAAAGAATACCTAACTGATATCACAACTTCCCACACTTACAATGATCTTCGCGATAACGTATGGAAGGCATTGGGAAAGTTGCCTATTGGAAAAAATTACAGTAGAGAAATGGCCAGTAAAGTAGAAGCCAGTTTAAAAGGTTTGGTGAGCAAAAGCAGTAATTTATTTGAAGCATTACAACTTAGGTATTTTGGTCCTATAGATGGACATAACGTAACAAAACTAATTGATACATTTAACGATCTAAAAGACATACCTGGGCCAAAGATTTTACATATAAAAACGGTTAAAGGAAAAGGGTATGCATTGGCAGAAAAAGATCAAACCAAATGGCATGCACCGGGATTGTTTGATAAGGTAACAGGAGAAATAATAAAGAAAACTTTTGATGCACCACAACCACCAAAATATCAAGATGTGTTTGGACATACGATTATAGAATTGGCTGAAAAGAATCCTAAAATAATGGGTGTTACTCCAGCTATGCCTAGTGGTTGTTCGTTAAAATTCATGATGGATAAAATGCCAGATCGAGCATTTGATGTGGGCATTTGCGAACAACATGCCGTAACACTAAGTGCAGGCATGGCTACTCAGGGATTGCGGGTGTTTTGTAATATTTATTCTTCGTTTATGCAACGTGCTTATGATATGGTGATACATGATGTTGCTATTCAAAAATTACCTGTAATATTTTGTTTGGATAGGGCAGGATTGGTTGGTGAAGATGGGCCAACACACCATGGTTGTTATGATATTGCATTCATGCGATGTATTCCCAATATTGTCGTAAGTGCACCAATGAATGAATCTGAACTCAGGGATTTGATGTATACCGCACAATTGGAAACCAACCAACTTCCAATTGTAATACGTTATCCAAGAGGTGAGGGCGTTTTGGTGGATTGGAAAACACCAATGAAAGAAATACAAATTGGAAAAGGTAGAAAATTAAAAGATGGGGATGATGTTGCTATTCTTACTTTTGGTCACCCTGGAAATTTTGCAGCATCTGCCATTCGTGACGTAAAATCTGAAGGTTTAAATCCAGCGCATTATGATATGCGTTTTGCAAAACCAATCGATGAGGAAATGCTTCATGAAGTATTTTCTAAATTCAAAAAAATAGTTACTGTAGAAGATGGAACAGTAGTAGGCGGTTTTGGTTCTGCAGTTTTAGAGTTTATGAATAAATTTGGATATCAAGCTGATGTAAAAATCATGGGTATCCCAGATCGTTTGGTAGAGCATGGAACACCTAAACAATTGTATGATGAAATTGGATTAGATGCAAATGGTATTGCAATAGAGATCAGGAAAATGGCATTTATAGAAAAACATGTTCCGACAGCATAGTTGGAATGAAATATTCTTTAATTATTTTTTTCAAGAATAGTTTTCATGTTTTGCAAGCCTGATTCAAAATCTTTTCCAATGAGTTTTTCCATATTGAAAACGAGCTTCATGATATTCATTGGGTAAGGGTATGAACCATTAAATCCCCAAGTAACTTTTGTATTTGTTGCGTCTATAGCAGTCGTAGAAATCTGTGTATTATTTTCTGCTTTGAATGGTTTTTCGAAATTCAATCTTGTTTCAATAAATTCACCTTCAACAATTTTTGTAATGGTTTGAGATCCTGTACCCACATTTTTAACATCACTTTCCCATGCCGAAACAAAACCAACAGTTCCATCAACTCCTGTAAAACTGGTTTTCCAATTAGGATCCATTTTTCCCCAAACGCTATAATCGTTTTGGTTTTTAAGATGCTTGATATAATTAAATACAGTGTCTTTTGGACATTGAATAACAATCGATCTTTCAAGCTTATAATGTTTTGGAATAAACAAGGCAACTACTAAGATGAATGCAATTAGAATAATAAAAGAAATCAAAATGATTTTAATTATTTTCATGAGTCAATGTTTAAGTGAAAATTAAAAAGTCAAATGTAAAAAAGGCGTCTGGCACGGCGGATAAAGCTAACCTATCCTTGTATTTTGAATTTTTATTTTTGAATTTGAACTTTAGTACAACAAATGTTTTTTTGAATTATTTTTCCAACCCGCTTGGCTTTCATAATCCACAAAGTAAATTTTTAAATCTGCTTGGCTTTGGTACTTTACGAAATATATTTTTTTATCCGCTTGGCTTTCATAGTCTACGAAAAACCATTTGCCTTCATTTTTCCCTGCTTGGCTTGAGTATTTAACTTTATAAACAAGCAAATCTGCTTGGCTTTCATAATCCACTACAAAAACTTTCACATCCGCTTGGCTTTCGTAATCAACGGAATATAATTTCTGGGATTTGCTTAAATAGCTGCAAATTAATAGTGCAATGGAAAGGATGATTTTTTTCATATTTAAAAGTAAAAAATAAAAAGTAAAAAATAAAAAGTAAAAAAATCAAATTGAAAAACTTATAATGCTTAAATAATTTATAAAGTGTATTGTTTTTTGCAAAATCTATACTCATTCCTGTTTTCCGCGATTTTTAATTTTTTTCAAGAATAATCCCTTAAACTCAATGTAGGCTTATGTTAGTTTTTTATTTTGGGTGACCTAGTACTGAAAACAGGAGATGATTTTTCTGAAAATTACATGGGTATTTTATTTGAGGTGGTTTATTGATGGGAAACTTAGCTTATTTATGATATTGCAATATTGCAATATTACGTGAACCCAACTCAAATAGCCAACTATTTCCACTAAAGTTTATTCATGAAAATTTACGCATTAAGAAATTCTCTTTTTGTGTTTTTTATAATAATGTTTATCGGTTTAACTCGCTATAGTGGTTAATAGATATGAGGCTGATTGAAATTTTACCTTATTTCCCGCAATTTTTAGTTTTTTTAAAAAATCATCTTAACCCACATTGCAGCTAACCACTCGAAGAATCCCATAAACATTGATCTTTTAAATTTTTGAGTGTTGTTTTGTGTACTACAGATTTTCGTTTTCGGAAGGGTTGATGTTTCAGGTTTAAAAT
>CANFUJ010000113.1 GCA_947450165.1 Chitinophagaceae bacterium | reverse complement strand
CATTTGTTGATGGCGGGTGCTACTGGTCAGGGTAAATCTGTAGGATTAAATGCGATATTGGTTTCATTGCTTTACAGCAAACATCCATCACAATTGAAATTTGTTTTGGTGGATCCTAAAAAAGTGGAGTTGAGTATTTACAAAACCATTGAGCGCCATTTCTTAGCAAAACTTCCAGGTGAAGAAGATGCCATCATTACAGATACAAAGAAAGTAGTTCATACATTGAATGCGTTGTGTATTGAAATGGACAATCGTTATGATTTATTAAAAGAAGCAGGTTGCAGAAACATTAGAGAATACAACGAAAAATTTGCTGAAAGAAAACTGAATCCAGAAAAAGGGCATCAGTTTTTACCATTCATTGTTTTGGTGGTGGATGAGTTTGCAGATTTAATTATGACGGCTGGAAAAGAAGTAGAGATGCCTATAGCCCGTTTGGCGCAGTTGGCACGTGCGGTGGGAATACATTTAATTATTGCAACACAAAGACCATCTGTAAATATCATCACAGGAACCATCAAAGCCAATTTCCCTGCGCGTATAGCCTTTAAGGTGAGTAGTAAAATAGATAGCCGTACCATTTTAGATGCAGGTGGTGCAGAGCAATTGATTGGTAAAGGGGATATGCTTATTAACTACAATGGTGAAATTGTTCGTTTGCAATGTGCGTTTGTAGATACGCCAGAAGTGGATAAAATAGTTGATTTCATTGGCGACCAACGCGGATATCCTCAAGCATTTATGTTGCCAGAATACATTGATGAAAAAGATGCAGACGGAAAAGATTTTGATGTAAATGATAAAGATGCATTGTTTGAAGATGCAGCAAGATTGATTGTAAGCAGTCAAAGCGGCAGTACCTCATTATTACAAAGAAGAATGAAACTTGGTTACAATCGCGCCGGAAGATTAATGGATCAGCTTGAAGCAGCAGGAATTGTAGGCGCAAGCCAAGGCAGTAAAGTAAGGGATGTGTTGGTGAAAACAGAAGCAGATTTGCAGGAGATTTTGAATAGGTTTTTGTAATAGGAGGTTTTTGAGGTTTGAGAGGTATAAGAGGTATAAGAGGTTCAAAAGGTTCAATACGTTCAATAAGTTCAAAAGGTTGGGAACCTTCGTCTGCCGATGTTGGTGTTTTCACCAATCATCAAAGTTGTATATTCGCTTCCTTCCGTTTTCAGGAGAAGGGTTGGGGGTGAGGTACTTAGAGTCATTGCTATTTTGAGCCCTTTGTTTGAACCATTAAATAATAAATATTAATGTCAAAATTTATCATAGTACTAAGTTTTCTTTTAACTTCTCGGTTTTTGTTTGCACAAGTAATGCTTACTACTAAAGAAGTAAGTTCTATTTTTATTACTAAGGCCATGTCTGGAGGAAACATTAGTAATGATGGTGGGGCAAAAGTAATCTTTAGGGGCGTGTGTTGGAGTAAGTCACCCAACCCAACTGTATCATTGGCAACAAAAACTTTAGATGGAATAGGTAGTGGCGAATTTAAAAGTTTCTTAACTAGATTAGAACCAAACACTACATACTATTTACGTGCATACGCTACAACTAGTTTGGGAACATTTTATGGTAAGCAAGAATTTTTCACTAGTGGTATTGCAGAAGTTTTGCCAAGTGTAACAATTGGCGCACAAGTATGGACTACTCAAAATTTAAGTGTAGCAAATTACCTTAATGGCGATATTATTCCAAAAGTGACAGACTCAGCCCAATGGCGTGCATTAACTACAGGCGCATGGTGTTGGTACAATAATGATAGTGCTACTTATGCGGCTACCTATGGTAGATTATACAATTGGTATGCTGTAAATGATGCAAGAGGTTTGGCTCCACAAGGATGGCATATACCTAGCGACGCAGAATGGAATAGGTTAATAAAATACCTTGATAAAAATGCAGATACAACATGTTCTCAATGTTTTCAAAGTTCAATATCTGGTGGTGCAATGAAGTCTGTTACAGGTTGGGATGCACCCAATAAAGGGGCTACAAACATCAGTGGGTTTACAGGACTTCCTGGAGGGTATCGCGGTTTGGAATTTTATTGGGTAAACAGTGATGGTATGTGGTGGAGTTCTACAAATTATGGGTATGATTTTGACCAATCAGCTTATTACCGCGGATTACGATTTGATAGTTGCGATGTTTGGAGAGGCGAGACTTCAAGATGTTGGGGTTTTTCGGTTCGTTGCGTTAAAGATTAAAATGGATAGTTTAAGATTGGTGAGTGTTGGGACTAATTCTAATTTCTACAGCACATAGAAATTTTTTTTTGAAAAAAAGTCTACAACGTTGATTAATAGATTAACTGGTTAAATAAGTTCTGTTTGATTAATAGATTGGTCGTGCTTTCCTGTTAATTTAATTAGTTTACAATAAAAAATTGTTAATTGAAAATAGAAGAATAAAAATAAAATGAAAAAAATAATCATCAAACTAATTTTGCTTTTAACTACTCAATTTCTTTTTGCCCAAGTTTCTCTTACTACAAAACCTGTAATTACTATTTTAAATACTACTGCCACATCTGGAGGAAACATAACTAACGACGGTGGAGTAAATGTGAACTTTAGAGGTGTGTGCTGGAGTACAATGCCAAACCCAACTGTAGCATTAACTACAAAAACATTAGATAGTTTAGGTGTTGGTACTTTTACAAGCATTATATCTGGATTAAATCCATACACCACATACTATTTACGAGCATATGCAACAAATACTTTGGGTACATTTTATGGAAAGCAACAAATTTTCACTACTGGAATTTTAAAAATTGGCAAACAAGTTTTGACTAGTCAAAATTTGAACGTGGTAAGTTATCGAAATGGTGATATTATACCACAAGTAACTAATGCAGAGGAATGGGGTAAATTAACCACTGGCGCATGGTGCTGGTACTATGATGATAGTGTAGATTTTTCAACTTATGGTAGATTGTATAATTGGTATGCAGTAAATGATGCTAGAGGATTGGCACCAGAAGGTTGGCATTTACCTAGTGATGCAGAGTGGAATAAATTGGTTAAAATCCTTGATTCAGGAGCTGATACAACTTGCAGAGTATTTTGCCCTGTTCAAAGTAGAATAGCAGGAGATGTAATGAAGAGGATAACTGGCTGGGATGCTACAAAAAAAGAGGATGCTAACAAAAGTATTTTTGGGGGACTTCGTGTCAAAAGTGGGATTTTCGAAGGGATCGGTAAAGAAGGGTACTTTTGGAGTTCTACAGCCAACATATTAGAAAATGCTTGGACCCGAAGTTTGGAATCTAACAGTAACGACATAAAAAGCATCAGTTTTTCTAAAAATACTGGAATGTCAGTTCGTTGCATAAAAGATTAAAATACTTGGATATTGAAAATGTGTTAAGTAAGGATAACACCAAACTACAAACTACAAACCACAAACGTTTAAAACAAATGTCAAAATATCTCATCGTCGGTTTAGGAAATATTGGAAATGAATATGCCAATACGCGCCACAACATTGGGTTTGATGTAGTGTATGCATTTGCGGCTAAGCATGGTGGTAGTTTTAGGTCGGATAGATTGGCTTTTGTTGCTGAAGTAAAAATAAAAGGCAAAACATTCATTTGCGTTTGTCCAACTACATATATGAATTTAAGTGGAAGGGCTTTTAAATATTGGCAAGAAAAAGAAAAAGTACCTATTGAAAATACGCTCACCATTGTTGATGACTTAGCACTTCCAATCGATAAAATTAGAATCAGAAAATCGGGTACACATGCCGGACATAATGGATTGAGGGATATTCAAAACATTTTGGGAACCGATGAATATCCTAAACTGAGGTTTGGCATTGGAAATGTGTTTCCAAAAGGTATGCAGGTTGAATTTGTATTGGGGAAATGGAAGAATGATGAGGTGCCTTTAATAAAACATAAAATTGAAAAATCTGTAGAATTAATAGAAAGTTTCGCATTTGTTGGAATAGACAAAACAATGACCATTTGCAACAGCACTTCATACGATTTAAATAAAAGTTAATTTCTTATTGGAAATTTAAACTCCTTTTTACTATTTTCGTTTCCTGAATAATCTCTAACCCCATACCAAAACGATAATGAAGATAATTTGCATTGGCAGAAACTATGTTGAGCACGCAAAGGAATTAGGCAACGATATTCCAGATGAGCCCGTTATTTTCATGAAGCCCAAAAGCGCTATCATACAGCCCCATACTCCTTTTTATTATCCCGAATTTACAAATGAACTCCATTACGAATGCGAACTCGTGTTGCGTATCAGTAAAAACGGAAAGTATATTCAAGAACGTCATGCTTCAAATTATTACAATGGCATTACCGTTGGAATCGATTTTACTGCCCGAGATATTCAAGATGAATTAAAGAAAAAAGGACTTCCTTGGGAAAAAGCAAAAGCGTTTGACAATTCAGCAGCAATTGGGAAGTTTATAGACATTAAACCAGATTTCAATAAAAAAAACATCAACTTTTCGTTTTTCAAAAATGGCGAAAAAGTACAACAAGGCAATTCTGGTAATATGATATTTAGTATCGATAAGCTAATTGCCAACATATCAATGTACTTCTCATTAAATATTGGAGATTATATTTTTACGGGTACGCCCGCAGGTGTAGGCGAATGTGTGGTGGGTGATGAACTTGAAGCATTTTTAGAAAATGAAAGCTTGCTCAAAATGGAAGTGAAATAAGTTAGTAAGTTTATTAATCGTTATAAAATTCCATCAACGAACCAAAATAACTTTGCGTCCATCCTTTAGTTATTGAATCGTAATCTTCATCTGGAATATTGGTATGACGAAGTTCTACCGAAGTTTTGCTTTTATCTGCATGTAAAATTATGGTTACAATTGAAGGTGTTTCTTGTTCGCCAAAATACCATTCCTGTACAATCTTTTTTCCATATTCGAACGATATGTTTTTCCCGCAAATGCTATCTTCCCAAAGTGAAAACTCAGTATCTGCAATGGGTTCCATAATTGCAGGAGAACCTGTCCATAATTGAATTGTAGCAGCATTGGTTAATGCTTGGTATAAAATTTCTGGCTCCGTATTAATGATGTAGTACTTTTTGAAATCTTTCATTTTATATTGTTGAAGAAAATTAACAGTTTTTAGAAAACTTAAATTGTAAATTTGAGCACAAATTAATACTAATCATTTAAACGCACGAACAATGATTTCAAATTGTATAAAACAATGTCAAATTGCTTTTTTGGGTTTATTTATTTTTTGCACAAGCATTTCTTTTGGACAATATCAGTCATTTAAATTAAATGCGGATGGCGACACCATAAATGCCATAAATAGTGCTGGACAAAAAGTTGGGAAATGGGTGATTGAAGTGGGTCCTTTGCGTGGCGAAGAAGGTTATGTAGAAGAAGGGTTGTACAAAAAAGGAGAAAAGCATGGTTTTTGGAGAAAGTATTCTATGATTGGTGATTTACTGGCTGTTGAGCATTATATTTTAGGTGGAAAAGATGGATTACAACAATATTACAATTACTTAGGAGCTATAGAAAGAGAAGAAAACTGGCGTGGTTATAATCCAGACGCACCATACGATACAGTGGCTATTTATGGAACAGGTAGTAATGAAATTATTGATTATAAATTGGTAAAAGCGGCTCCATATAGTGTAAAGGAAGGAGAGTGGCGTTATTACGATCCAGGAACAGGAAGAATTATAAGAACTGAGCAATGGCGTAACAACAATTTAGTGAATCCTGATAACGCAAAAACAACTCAAAAACAAGCATACGAGAAACCTAAAAAAGTAGATAAACCCATAGAGATGATAGAATGGGAAAAGAAAAATAAAGGAAAAAAAGTAGTTGATGGAAGAACGGGGTTGTAAAGAGTAAAAAGTAAAAAGTAAAAAGTAAAAAGTAAAAAAGTGAAAAGCAGGCCCACCTTTGAGGGTATAACCTGAGAATGCAACAATTCATTTTTTTTTAATTAACCATTAATAAATGAAAACACTGCTTTACATAGCCATATTTTTCTGCACAGCTTGTAATCAAAGCCATAATAAGGATAATGCTAAAAAAACAAAACAATCATTAACTGAACAAAAAAAGAAAAAGGTAATAATTGCAATTCAGCCGTTTGTAGATATTCCAAAAGAAAATGTTGACTACGTGGCTCAGTATTTAAAAAAAATGTACGCTAATGTGGTTATTAATACGCCAATTAAATTCCCTGAAAACTCACTCAATCAAGCCAAGACAAGACATAGAGCCGACTCATTAATAAGATTTCTAAGTGCACAAACAAAGCCTGGATATTTAACCATAGGACTGACTACAAGAGACATTAGTACTACAAAAAACACTCCGGATTGGGGCATAATGGGATTAGGGTTTTGTCCAGGAAAATCATGTATTGCCTCTTCTTTTAGATTAAAAGGGAAAAACAAAATGGAGAAACTTTTCAAAGTAGCCATTCATGAATTAGGCCATACACAAGGTTTACCACATTGTCCTGTTAATGATTGTTTAATGCATGATGCGGAAGGAAAAGACCGGCTTGATGAAGAAAAAGAATTTTGTAAAAAATGTAAATCGGTTTTGATTAATGCAGGTTGGACTTTTAATTAATGCAAGTATTTCATCCATGTTTGTTATTGCCGAAAATAGTTGAAATTGGAATGAAGGAATTTATTTCAATAGCCCACCATTTAAATGGTGGGCGAGACAAGATTTGTGAAAAAAACATTTTTTTTAACGTTAAAAAACAATCTAAGTTTAAAAAAATAACCCACAGAAATCTCCATGGGTTTTTAATATTTTGAAGATTTTTTATCGTCTTCCCTATTAATTTTTTATCTCTTTCTGCATTGGATTTCTTCCACCAACCGCACCTCTTGGCGTTGCTTTTTTCGATTTAAACAATTCAAATTTAGACGGTGTTGATGTTAAAGGCCAATTGTTGTTCTTTTCATCAATATCAGCTGTTTCTCTGTATGGATCTAGCTTAATCGATACCACTTCTTTTTCTTTCAGATACGTTTTTACTACTTTTTGCTCATTTTTTCTCCAAACATTTACACCAACTCTATCCACTTCTTTGCTGCCATCTTTAAATGTCCATTCTATGATGATGGGCATTACCAATCCTCCCTTATTACTCATCGACAATTCATAAAGACGAACCTCACCAGCGATTTTTGTTTTTTCTTCAGTTGTTAATTCTTCTTTATTGCTTGGTTGTGTTGGAATCACAAATGCATTGGTATCTACATTTGCCAATCCTCTATCATATCTCCAATAAAAATCCCTCAAAGTGGTATCGGCATCTGTAGCAAATACAATACTTTTATCCGTTCTATTTCTAATTTTTGAAATGTCTTCGTAATTGTTTTGAATTGGTTTTTGTACAGGTTGAAATGTATTTTTTTCTTCACCTACTTTTGATTCTGTTGGCTCTGTATTTAAAACAGACCATTTTACACTATCCAATGAAATATCTACTGGGTCTGTGTTGTAGAACCATCCTCTCCAAAACCAATCTAAATCTTCGCCACTGGCATCTTCCATTGTTCTAAAGAAATCAGCTGGGGTAGGGTGTTTGAAAGCCCATCTACTACAATATTTCTTAAATGCAAAATCAAAATTCTTTCTGCCCATGATGGTTTCTCTCAAGATATTTAAGCCAGTAGCGGGTTTTGAATAAGCATTTGGTCCAAACATGATGATGTTTTCACTGTTTGTCATAATGGGTTCTAATTGATCCTTTGGCAATTTCATGTAATCCACAATTTTATATGCAGGCCCTCTCCCAACTGGAAATTTATTGTCCCATAATTCTTCAGTAAGATATTCCACAAAAGTATTCAAGCCTTCATCCATCCATGTCCATTGTCTTTCATCACTATTGATAATCATTGGGAAGAAATTATGACCTACTTCATGGATAACCACGCCAAGCATGCCATTTTTTGTTCCTTCGCTGTATGTGCCATCTTTTTCGCAACGACCATAATTAAAACAAATCATCGGGTATTCCATACCGTTAGCGGCCTCAATACTTTGTGCTACCGGGTATGGATATGGGATAGTAAATTTAGAATAGGTTTTTATGGTGTGTGCTATCACTTTAGAGCTGAACTTGCGATAAAGTGGATAAGCTTCTTTTCCATAAGCGCTCATACACATTACTTTTTTGCCTTCAACCTTTGCTGGGATTGCATCCCATACAAATTTTCTGCTGCTTCCCCATGCGAAATCTCTAACGCTATCTGCGTAAAAAATCCATGTTTTCTTTTCTGTACTTTTTTGTTTTTCTCTTGCTGTTGCTTCATCAAGCGTAACGATTTCAGTTACATCAGTTGCATTTTGAGCAGTCTGCCATCTTTTAAATTGTGCAGCAGAAAGCACTTGCTGATAATTTTGACCTACGCCTGT
>CANFUJ010000112.1 GCA_947450165.1 Chitinophagaceae bacterium | reverse complement strand
TGATTCGTTGTGACATATAAAAAGAACTTTTAAAAATCCGTTTTTTAATTTGGAGTGCGAAGGTAAGGGTAGTTTTTTTATCAGCAAAGTAATTTTTAAATTATTTTCATTTTTCTTTAAAATATTTTTTGAGATATACTTAAAAGGTAAAAAGTAAAAAGTAAAAATTAAAAAATAGACGGGACAATTTTGACTTTTAAATTTTAAATTTTTACTTTATATACTACTTAAAAAGCATCAAAACATCTAACTTTGCGTGCATTATGGAAAAAATTATAATCCTTGATTTTGGATCACAATATACCCAATTGATTGCCCGTGTTGTTAGAGAATTTTCTGTTTTTTGTGAAATTATTCCTTTCAACAAACCGATAAATTTCGACGAAAACATAAAAGGTGTTATACTTTCTGGCTCTCCTTGCTCTGTTAATGAGGCAAATGCTCCAAATGTTGATATTAAAGCTATTGCAGATAAAGTTCCCGTTCTTGGCGTATGTTATGGCGCTCAATTAACAGCAAAAACCTTCGGAGGACTTGTTGAGAAAAGCGATAAAAGAGAATATGGTCGTGCTAATTTAGCACTACAATTATCAGATGTTTTTTTAAATGACATCCCAAAAACTTCACAGGTTTGGATGAGCCATAGTGACACTATTAAACAACTTCCTGATGGTTTTTCACTTTTGGGAACTACCGAAAGTATTCCTGTTGCTGCATTTAAAAGCGCCGAAAACACGGCCACCTACCCTATTTATGGGCTTCAGTTTCATCCAGAAGTTTATCACTCTACAGAAGGAAAAAAAATAATTGCAAACTTTTTAATTAAAATATGTAATTGCACTCAAAGCTGGACTTCTGCACATTTTATTACAGAAACAGTTGCAAACCTAAAAGAAATGTTGGGTGACAGCAAAGTGGTCATGGGATTAAGTGGTGGTGTGGATAGTACGGTTGCTGCTACATTGATACACAAAGCTATAGGCGAAAATCTTTACGGCATTTTTGTTGATAATGGCCTTTTACGTAAAAACGAATTCAACGAAGTTCTTGACATTTACAAACAACTTGGTTTAAATGTTAAGGGTGTTGACGCAAGAGAACATTTTTACACAAAGCTTGCCGGGAAAATACTTCCAGAAGAAAAAAGAAAAGCCATTGGAGCTGCTTTCATTGAAATATTTGATCGAGAATCTAATCTTTTGACTGACATTAGTTTTTTAGGACAAGGAACCATTTACCCTGATGTTATTGAATCCGCATCTGTTCATGGTCCTTCCGTTACCATTAAATCACATCATAATGTTGGTGGCTTACCTGATACAATGAAATTAAAATTAGTTGAGCCACTAAGGTCTTTGTTTAAAGATGAAGTCAGAAAAATTGGAACTGAACTTGGTATTCCAAAAGATTTATTAAACAGACATCCTTTCCCAGGTCCTGGACTTGGCATTAGAATACTCGGCGAAGTAACCGAAGAGAAAGTGTTGCTTTTACAAAATGCAGATGCTGTTTTTACAACCCATTTAAAGCAAACAGGAAACTATAATAAAGTATGGCAAGCAGGTGCCATTTTATTGCCTGTCAAAAGTGTAGGTGTTATGGGAGACGAAAGGACTTATGAATATACCATTGCATTGCGTGCGGTAACTTCTGTTGATGGTATGACTGCAGATTGGGCGCATTTGCCTTATGAATTTCTTGCGGATGTTTCTAACGAAATTATAAATCAAGTAAAAGGCATTAATAGAGTTGTTTATGATATAAGCAGTAAACCTCCTGCTACAATAGAATGGGAGTAATTTTAATATTTTATTTTTTAATTGAAAAAATAAAATATCAAATTAAAATAGCAATTGTTATAAATTTACGTACCCAACTCAAAATTCAAATTTTACATGGCCCAATATAAATACATTTTTGTTTTTATTTTTTTCTTTGCTTTTGAAACTACCAATGGTCAATCTCACGACAGCACCTCAATAAATAAACACAAGATTGCTGTGTTTTCCCCGATATATCTTGATTCTGCTTTTTCTGGAAAATATTATAAATATGGAAAAAACTTTCCCCGATTTACGTTACAAGGAATTGGGTTTGTTCAGGGCGCAATGATTGCATTGAATAATTTTCCAATTGAAAATTGTCAAATTGAAACTTTTTTTTACGATTCTAAATCTGATTCTACAAACATTCAAAAACTTATTGAGAACAATGAATTGGATGATATAGAAATGATTATTGCTTCTGTAAAAGATCGTGAACTTGTGATGTTATCAAAGTTTTCTTCAAGAAAAAAAATCCCATTGATTTCTGCTACGTTTCCAAATGATGCTGGAATTTCACAAAACCCATTTTTTGTTATATTAAATTCTACACTTAAAACCCATTGTGAAAGCATTTTTTCTTACTTGCTTCAAACACATAACAATGAAAACATAATCCATGTTCGTAGAACTGGAAGCCAAGAAGAGAGAATTGCAAATTATTTTCAAAGCATTAATAAACAAGAAAATAAATCACTACTGAATATAAAAACCATTTCTTTAGATAGCAATTATTCCCAAATCAAAAACGCTTTGGATAGTACAAGATTAAACATCATTATCGCTGGAAGTTTGGATGAAAATTTTGCAGTTGAAATAAGCAAGAATTTGAAAACTTGTATGCCCAAATATAAAATTCAATTGATTGGGATGCCCAATTGGGAAGGATTTGGTGCATTTAGTCAAAAAAACAATGCTAAATTATCTGATTTTCCCATCTTTTATACTTCGCCCTATTTCAATAATAAAACAGATATTTTTAGTTCAAGTATTCAATCCACATATTTAAAATCATACAAAGGAACTCCTACAGAAACTGTTTATAAAGGGTTTGAATCAATGTATGTTTTTTCTAGATTTTTAAATGAAGGTCAGAATCTTTCTGAAATCAACCTTAAAAATATCAGTGTATTTTCAGATTTCAATATCGTTCCAATAAAATTGAACCACCAATCAGAGCAGATTGATTACTTTGAAAATAAACATTTGTTTTTTCTAAAAAAGCAGAATGGGGTAACAAGTAGAGGTTGGTAGAGGTTGTAGGGTTGAAAATATTCAACCCAAGAGTTTGAGAGGTTTGTGAGGTTGGAAGTATTTTCCATAAATTCTCTTCTTCGTGTTTTGGCGTCTTTGTGTTTTAAATCATTTGCAAACCATCCCCCATTTTTTACAGTTTTCCCGTGTTTACACCCAATCTTTTGAACATATTAAACCTTCTTCCAACAAAAAAGGTCTGCCTAAAATATTTAAGCAGACCTTTTTCATTTTTATCAAATCGATTTTATTGAATGATCATTTTTTCAAAGGATTCTTCAAACGAAGTTTGATATTTTATTAAGTAAACTCCTGAAGTATACTTGTTATTGATATTTAAATTTACTTCCCCATCAACACTAACTACATTTTTTGAAAATATTACTTTCCCCATTGTGTTGATCATTTGGATAGTTACCTTTTCGTTTGTTTGTCTTCCTGTTTTTAAGGCAATTTTAAAACTTCCATAATTGGGATTGGGATAAATATTAATCTTAGCATTTGAAGCTGTAATTGTTTTGGTTGTATTTTTTGCAAACAAGCCTGAAGAACAACCTGTGTGTGTTAATGACACCGATTTTTGTGTTCCGATTACACCACAATTCGTTTGCCCTTTTACAATCAAACTTCCTCCTGAAAATCCGGTATTGAATGTAACACTCACTGAGGAACTATCAGTATTAGCGGATTGAATTTGTGCACTTGTAGGTAGCGTCCATCTGTAAACATCTGCAATTTGTTGAGTTGTGCTTGGTGTTGGAACAACAACTGTATAGTTAATTGAATTTCCAATACAAGCATTATAGCTAGACGTGCTAGATGTAATGTTAGTAGGTGTTGGTGTTAAATATCTAATTAAAGAAACAGTTTTTGCTGACCCAATACCACCACAAGCCGTAACTCCTTTAACCTGTAAATTACCGCCAACAAATGTGCTACCAAATTGTAATTTTACTTGTACACTATCTGAAGTTGCTGAAACAATACTTACACCAACAGGAAGTACCCATTTGTAACTAGCTGCAGCCTCTTGACTTGAAGAAGCAGTGCCTGGTACAGCTGTATAAGAAATAGTATCACTACTGCATCCTGCATATAAATTTCCCGAACGAGATATTATATTCGCAGGTGTTGGTGATATTTTTAGCGTTGTATACGAGACAGATTTAGCCGCTCCAACAACACCGCAATTAGATTGCCCCTTCACGCTTAAAGAGCCCCCTGTAAACGATGCATCATAACGCAATGCAATTCTACTGCTATCTGAGTTGGCATTCATTATTGTCGTATTTGCTGGCTTAGTCCATCTAAAGTAAACAGCAGGAGATTGAGATGTAGTTAATACTGGCATGGTTACATAATAAGAAACCGTATCTCCAACACATGGCGCAAAATTTCCTGTTCTTGAAATAATACTGGTAGGAGTAGCAAGTGCGTATTTTAAAGTGATTGAAGTAGATGTAGTTGACAATGCACCAGCTAAACTAACACCTCTAACTGAAATCACACCTCCTGTAAAACCGCTTAAGTATCTGATTCCAACAACAGTACTATCAGTATTTGTAGAAATAATTTCTGCATTATTTGGTAAAGTCCACCTAACTCGATTAACATAAGCTTGGGTTGAATTTGGAGTTGAAGGTGTTGCTGTATAAGTTACTGTTTCGCCTGTACATGGTATTAAACTGCCTGAGACAGACGCAATTCCTGCAGGAGAAAATAAAGCAGATAAAGCCAAAGTCCTTGCAGAACTTATTGAACAATTTGAAGTCAATGATTTTACCGAAACGGTATCTTTAGAAAATCCACTTAAAATATTTACAACTACTATTGTGTCATTTTCTGGTAAACCTGATGTATTTAAAGATACAATGTTAGCATTTGTACCATTACTCAGTGTCCATGCATAACCTGTGGCATTGGCAACTTTTCTTACTTGAATGGTATCTTTTAGAATGCTTGCTACATTTGTAATTGCTGTAACACTTGGTGTAAATGATCGCTGAATTATACCAGGGATTGATGCTGCTGATTTTGATATTGAAATAGATTTCAAACTACTATTGCCACAATAACTATTAGCTGTTAAGCCTAAAGTTCCCGTTGTAAAATCTTTGGTAAACTTAACAACAATAAAAGTATCTGTAGTTGCAATTGCTCCTGAAATAGCTGTTGCATACCTCGGTAATGTCCAAGAATATGTTGAGGCATTGGCTATTTTATTTATTCTATAAATTACAGTATCACTTAATGAAAGCGGATCTGTATATTTTGAACATACATTTGTAAGACCAAATATTGCTGTTGCCGCAAGTGGTGTAGATTTTTTTAGTATAAATGTTTTAGCAGCACTATTGTTACAACCTGTAGATTGTACTTTTATAGTATCTGTTGCATTTAAAGCACTATTCATCGTAACTGTAATCACTGTATCGTTTTCTCCGTAACCCTCTGGATGATCTACAATTGAAATACCAGCTGGTACAGTCCAGATATAACCGAAGGCTCCTGAAACTTTAGGAATAGTGTAAGAAACTTCTTCATCAACATTTATATATGGACAAGGATTTGAAGGACCAGTAATGGTACCTGGTATCGCAAAAGGTGTAGCTGTAATACTAATTGTTTTATCTGCAGAAACAGAACAATTATTTATTGCTTTTACTTTTAAGATTGATGATACAAATCCAAAGTCAAAATTTACAACAATTGTATTTGTACCTTGTCCGCTTACTAATATCATACTATCAGGCAGTGTCCAATAATAAGAAGTAGCATTTGCAACATTACCAACTGTATAAGTTGCAGTATTTCTAAAATTATAATAAGCACAAGCATTTGTAGGCCCACTTATTGTTGTTGGTGTTGTAACTGATAATTTAGAGATAGTTATAGAATAAGGTGTGGTTCTTGATCCACAATTAGAAAGGGCTGTAACTTTTAATAACCCTGATGTGAAAGTATTATCGAATTTTACGGATACTGAACTTGAATCCGTTCTTCCTTCTATTGTAGCTCCAGCAGGCATAATCCAAGAATAAGCATTTGCTGTTGCTGGCTGATTGCACGTATAAGTAATTTTGGTATCTAACCCAACTACAGGACAAGCATCTCTACTACCTGCAATAGATGAAACAAAAGGAATTGTTTTGTATAATCTAATAAAGGTATAATCACTTTCACAACCAGCAGCATTTAATGCAGTTACAAAAATTTTTGCTCCAGTTGCTTGTAGTGTATTATCAAATAATACATATATACTATCATTTCCTTCACCACTAAACCAACGTACACCAACATTGTTGTTTACGTTCCAATGATAGTATGTTGCTCCTGAAACTGATGGTACGTAATATAACAAAGTATCACTTGTATTAACATATTGACACAATTCAATATTTCCATATATTGTATCTACAGCTGATGGAGGTACTGAATTAATAGTCAGATGTAATGTTTCAATTGAATCGCAACCTACAAAGTTAGAGGTTGAGAAAGTATAATTTCCAGAAGAAGTGTATTCATATGAATGCCATAAAAACGATGTACATGCTAAGACACTTGTATCGAATGTACTTGTACTTTTTATTGTTATCGATAATCTTGATGTATCATTTGCACAACCTCCTGTACCTGTTGCAATATATCTAATCTCAGTTGTACCTGCTGATACTGGCGAAATAACGCCATCACCATCTACGTTTGCAATGCCAGTGTTAACAGAACTCCAATTACCCCCTACTTCTGTACTTGAAAAAGTTGTTGTTTCACTTGAACATATTTCTTGTGTTCCACTAATATCTCCTGCAATTGGTGCAGCTGTAACAGTTACTGTTCTTGTTGTTGTTGCTTCGCTACAACCACCTGTACCGGATACGGTATAAGTCATTGTTGAAGAACCTGCAGATACTGCGGTAATCGCGCCAGTTGTTTCATCTATCGTTGCAACGCCTTCGACATCGCTTGTCCATGTTCCACCGCCTAATGTTGATGCAAAGGTTGTTGAACCCGTTGCACATATTGCTTGTGTTCCACTTAATGTTCCTGCACTTGGTGCTGCTGTAACGGTAACTATTGTTGATGCCGTGTCATTCGAACAACCACCCGTACCCGTTACGATATATCTAATTGTTGTTGTACCCGCTGATACTGCTGTTACTTCACCAGTTGTCACGTCTACCGTTGCAACACCTGTTGACACTGAACTCCATGATCCTCCTATTTCTGAACTTGATAATGTTGTAGTACCATTTGAACAAATTCCTATTATGCCACTGATGTCACCAGCTTCTGGTGCTGCTGTAACAGTAACTGTTCTTGTTGATGTTGCTTCGCTACAACCACCTGTACCGGATACGGTATAAGTCATTGTTGAAGAACCTGCAGATACTGCGGTAATCGCGCCAGTTGTTTCATCTATCGTTGCTACGCCTTCATCACCACTTGTCCAAGTACCACCTGCTACTGTTGATGTAAATGTTGTAGAACCTGTAGCACATATTGCTTGTGTGCCGCTTAATGTTCCTGCACTTGGTGCTGCTGTAACCGTAACCACTGCTGATGCTGTATCATTTGCACAACCACCAGTGCCTGTTACGATATATCTGATTGTTGTCGTACCAGCTGATACTGGCGTTACTACTCCAGTTCCGTTAATTGTTGCAACTCCAGTTGACACTGAACTCCATGAACCTCCTGTACCTGTTGTTGACAATGTTGTAGTACCGTTTGAACAAATATCTGTTGTGCCACTGATATTGCCTGCATCTGGTGCTGATGTAACAGTTACTGTTCTTGTTGCTGTTGCTTCGCTACAACCACCCGTACCGGATACGGTATAAGTCATTGTTGACGAACCCGCTGATACTGCTGTAATCACGCCTGTTGTTTCATCAATTGTTGCTACGCCTTCATCACCACTTGTCCAAATACCACCTGCTACTGTTGATGTAAATGTTGTAGAACCTGTAGCACATATTGCTTGTGTGCCGCTTAATGTTCCTGCACTTGGCGCTGCTGTAACGGTAACTAATGTTGATGCTGTGTCATTTGCACAACCTCCTGTGCCTGTTACTATATATCTGATTGTTGTCGTGCCAGCTGATACTGGCGTTACTACTCCAGTTTCGTTAATTGTTGCAACTCCAGTTGACACTGAACTCCATGTTCCTCCTGTACCTGTTGTTGATAAAGTTGTTGTACCATTTGAACAAATATCTATTGTTCCACTGATATCGCCCGCTTCTGGTGCAGCGGTTATCGTTACCGTTCTTGTAGCTGTTGCATCGCTACAACCACCAGTACCATCTACTGTGTATGTCATTATTGATGATCCAGTAGCTACTACAG
>CANFUJ010000111.1 GCA_947450165.1 Chitinophagaceae bacterium | reverse complement strand
TTTCAACCGTGGGAGAAAATGATTCCATATTTAGAATCGGATTCTTTAAGAAAAAGGATAATAGCCCACGGTTTCAAACTTGGGTAAAAAAATTAAAACTGCGTTTTACATTATGAAAGCTAAATCAGTTGCCTTTTTATTTGTTTGTTCATTGATTGGATTTATGGTGCCATTGCCCAGGCTTTTTCATCATTATGATAAAGTATTGCATGCGCTTTTCTATTTCGCAGCTGCATTTATTTTGAATTTTATTTATCCTAGACGATGGCATCTTATTATTAGTGGCTTATTTCTTTTTGGCATAATGATAGAATTTTTGCAAGAATTTTCTAACAAAATTGTTGGCAAAATGATTCATGGTAAATTTGATATTCAAGATGTGAAATACAATACCATTGGGTTGATCATCGGAACAATATGTTTTTTTACAATTCAATTTTTGATTCAAATGATAAGCGTAAAAAATAAAAATGTTGATGCATAAATTATAGATTCAATTTCTGGCTCTTCGAGTTGGATGTTAAATCTGAACTGTTTTTTTATCGAATTGAATTAATTCATAATAATCAATTAACTAAAAATATTGACTTCAAAAGTTACGATACTAAAATATATATCCACCATGGATTTGCAAAAGCTTTCAATGGTTTTGGATGAAAATCCAGCATATCAGAAAGACAACAACAAGATTTTAGTTGACAAACTTTTGAATATGTTTAGTTTGCTTCAATTTTGTGGAGACACAAAGCTAATTTACGTTCCAGAAAAAAATGGAGTTGATGAATTTGTAAATCCAAATTGCAATAGGTTTACATTTCTTAGCAATAAATCAGATTCTTACATCACTGTGACGTTTAAAGAAAACGAAATTACAGTTACTAATCTTTATGATGATTTTGGTTCATACGGTTATTCATTAAAACCTTCATATTTCAAACGATTTTCATTAAGAAAAAATTCAGATCAAGACAAAGCGATTAATTTTTCAATATCATATCTCATAAAAGTTGAAAAATGTAAAGCGGCATTAAATGAAATTTGTGGAGATGAAACAAACTGCTTGCACAAAGCAGATTATGTTGATTGGCTAAACAAGCATGAATATTTAAAAGATGAAAATTTTAGATTTTTATTTTATCCATTTCCTCAATTGGAAAGCTTCAATAACTTATTTTTTATTTTATCCCAGTATAAATTCTACATAGAATTAACAGCGGAGTGTATTCAAGCAAATAAAGAATATAGCGTTACAGATATTTCAAATGAAGATGCATTAATTGAATGGTTAATTAAGTTTGAAAAACTCGGGAATAGTTTGGATGCAATAAAAGAAACGCCATTAAATATATATGATAATGAAGAGGAATTTGAAACAGGTTTTGTAACGGTACACGATGGGTTTAATATAAAAATTTCCACTGCCGATTTTAATAATGTACTCGAATTTTTCGACAATTTTTTTACACCTTATTTCAATATGTGTGAAAAGTATGGTGAGGTAGACAACACTGAAATTAACGAGGATTTTGTATTTCCCGTAGAGTATAAAAGCTTATCTGATCTTGTAAAGGAGCGTAAACTGAAGGGGAGTACAGGATAATTGAAAGTTTAAATCGCTTCGTTGGTTTAAAAGTTTAATTTTCAACGCGGTTATAAAGGTTGGAAGCAATTTATTGTTCAAATTGGTTTTGTTTTTTTCTCCCACGGTTGAAACCGTGGGCTACTATAATTATCTAAATAAATGAAATATAAAATTATGGAACAAGTTCTGCATCCTAATAGGTTTTACACACCAAAATGAAATGCTTCCAACAACAAACCCCAAACGCCAAACAAGCGAAGCGACCAAACCCCAAACATCTACATCCCCGCATTATTCACCGCAATTGCCCTTACTACCTTTCCTGCAAATTCTATAAACGCATTTTTTGAAATCATATCGTCACTTGTCATGATTGGTGCGCCCGAATCGCCACCTTCGCGAATACTTTGTACCAATGGTATCTGTCCTAAGAAATTGATGTCGTATTCATCAGCTAAATTTTTACCGCCATCTTTACCAAAAATATAATACTTGTTATCTGGTAATTCCGCAGGTGTGAAATAGCTCATGTTCTCTACCATTCCAATTACGGGCACTTTTAATTGCGCTTGTCCAAACATGGCAATGCCTTTTTTAGCGTCCGCTAAAGCTACCAATTGAGGTGTGGTTACTACAACAACGCCAGTTACAGGTACGTTTTGAACAATAGTCAAATGGATGTCGCCGGTTCCAGGTGGCATATCAATTACTAAATAATCCAATTCGCCCCAATCTACATCACTAACAAATTGACGAATGGCACTGCTTACCATCGGGCCGCGCCAAACAACAGCTTGCTTTTCATCAATCAACAATCCGATGCTCATTACTTTAATCCCGTATTTTTCAATTGGGACAATTAATCCTTTAGTATCAACTTCACGCATCATTGGTCTTTCGCCACGAATACCAAACATGATATGTTGACTTGGTCCGTAAATATCTGCGTCCATTAAACCCACTTTAGCACCGCCTTCAGCCAATGCCAAAGCCAAATTTGCGGATACGGTACTTTTTCCAACGCCGCCTTTTCCACTAACCACAGCAATAATATTTTTTACACCACCCAAAACTGTTTTTGCATCTAATCGGTTTGTAGTGGTATTGCTTGTAAAGTTTACTGTTACTTCAGCCTCTTTATTTACCAGAAGCTTCACGGCATTGATACATGCATTCATGATCATATCTTTCATCGGACAAGCTGGTGTAGTCAATACAACCGTAAATGATACATTATTTCCTTCAATTAAAATATCCTTCACCATATTTAATGTAACCAAGTCTTTACCTAAATCGGGCTCTTGCACATTGCTTAATGCGGCTAATATCGCTTCGTTTGTCATCGTTGAAAATTTGTTAATTGTTTAAACAGTTTCGCAAAATTAAACATTGAAGACCTTACTTTGTTGCCAATTGAAAAAATAGCTATGGTTTATTTTTTTAGATGCGTTAATTTCGTTCAATTAGATGTAAATCTTACATGAAAAATTTATTAAAATACGTTTTCATTTTATTGTTTCTAGCTCCAACTGTTGCCTTTGCGCAATTTGAACAGTTCAAAGACTCTGTTGTGCAACTTTATGGCGTGGTAATGACTGCTGATAGTTTAAAAGCTTTACAATCCGTAAGTATCATGGTGAAAGGCCAGAATAGGGGAACGATTTCTAATGAAGAAGGCGTATTTAGTATCGTAGTATTAAAAGGAGATCAGGTAGAATTTACATCAATTGGGTTTAAGCCAAAATTAATTAAAGTGCCAACAGATTTAAAAGGCAATGAATTTAGTTTGATTCAATTAATGGTTACAGATACTGTTTTTCTGCCAGCAACCATTATTAAACAACGCATTTCAAGAGAACAATTCGAACGTGATTTTATAAATACTAAGGTTCCAGATGATGACATTGAAATAGCACGTGCAAATAACAATATGGCTACACGAAGATTACTCATGTCCTCATTGCCTGTAGATGGGAGAGAAGCATCTTCTCAATATTTGCGACAACAATCAAAGAAATTATACTACTCTGGTCAAATTGCGCCGATGAATATTTTCAATCCTTTTGCTTGGTCTGAATTTATCAAGGCTTGGAAGCGCGGAGATTATAAAAGGAAGTGAGTCGTTGTGCTGGTTTAAATCGATTCTCTGGTTTAATACGATTTGCTGGTTTAATATGCTTCGCAGGTTAGGTTTAATTCGTTTTACTGGTTTAAGGTTGATCGATATTTTCAAATCAAAAACCCACGGTTGAAACCGTGGGCTATGGGAAAATAATAATGTTTGTTTTATGTTAACCTTTTTGTAAGGGTTGAAAATGTTCAACCCCTACAACCTAATCTCCTTTGATGATTGGTGAAAACACCAACATCGGCAGACCAAAATTCACAACCTCAAAACCTCAAAAACCTCAAAAACTTCTAAAACCTCACAAACCTTACTTCGTTACCATCAATTTCTTCGTAATAACTTTACCTGTTAAATTGTTTGTGTATTTAATGATGTAAAATCCATTTTGCAAATCGTTAAATTCGAAAATGTTAGAAGCATTATTGCTGATTTTCTTAATCACACTTCCAGATAAGTTTATTATTTCAACTGATGCCTGATTATTGATCTCGTTCATTCTAACGGTTACATTTCCTTTGCTAGGAATAGGATAAACTTCCATATCATCAGCACCTTGAATTCCTTTTAGTGTTTTAATAGCGCTGTATTTGAAACTGTTGTCGTTATCTACAATTTTCAATCTATATTCAGATACTTCAGATGCAGTATTATATTCGTTGAAAGTATAATTACTTCCTACTGGAGAATTTTTTGCCACAACTGATCCCACTGTTTGGAATTTTCCAGCAATTTTTCTTTGTATTTCAAATCGATTTACGTTTGTTTCCATTGAGGTATTCCAACTTAATTGAGCAGTTTTATAGTTTCTGGTACAATTAAAATTCATTAATGTTACAGGAAGTATTCCTCCATCAGTAAAGCATACACGTACTGAAGCCAAATCTGTGAGCCCTGTTTCTTCATCAGTCATTAAATAAGTAAAATCAAAAACACTTATTGTTGGATCTGTACGAATTAATGTAAAAGTTCCATTTTCATTAAATGTGATTGTAGCACCTCCAACGGTAGTACTGTTTAAACCAAATGGACCATTTGCAAGTGAGTATTCAATATCTGCACCATTATAAGCACTATCGTTTAAGCTTACGTTTCCGGTAAATGTATCAGTTCCATCAGCTAAATAACAAAAATTGTCATCTATAGCATTAATAGATGAAGTTGAAGGACATTGACATAATTCAATATTGTCTAAGATGTATTTTCTATTTGACGAACCACAAGAATTATTGCGTATTAATTTAATCATCAAACGATAGCTCGTTCCGTTTGGCAAAGCACCATTGGTATTGATATTTACCCTTAATTGAGGATTGAAGCTCGGTCCAATTTGAGGAATAATTAAACTCGTAACGTTTCCAATTATCGTATTGTTTGTGTTAATCATTGAAATTTCCAAACTGGTTGGACAATTTAAATCAGACCATGAATTACAATTTAAATTAGAACTTAAGCAGAAAATGTCAAATGAAATTTTTAAAATATTGTTGCCATTAGAAGTGCGTGATGGAGCTTTAATTATAATATCACTATTCCCACTCGGTGTTACAATCCCTTTATTATCTCCACAATTTTCTGCAGGGTTATTATAACTCCTAATTTGAGCACCATTTGAAAGTGACCAACCTGATGGATTATTGTCAAAGTCCTCAAAAAAGCAGCTAGATGAATTTTGGGCGAATAGGCTCGTAGCTAAAAATAAAAAAGTTAAAGATAAAAAAAACGAAATTTTTGAGTACATGTTACAATGTTAATGGTAAATAAATAATTAAAAATCTTTGTGTTTTACAAAAAGAAATTGATTGTGGAAGGGCGACTTTGGAAGGATTATTGATTTACCACTGAAATTCTTATTTGAAATTCAATGCTCGAAGATATAAACACAAAAACTAAATTGCAATCTTTTTTCCTTTTTTTTTTTAACATTTTATAGTGTAAATTTAATTGGATAATATTGTTAAGTTTTATTTAGCTAATTGATTGAATATCAGCAATTTGTCAAGATTCATGTACATGTACTCATTTAATAAAAAAATTTTTTTTATATCAATTGCGTTTTTAGGTTGTAAAACAACATCCGAAATAAAAGTTGCAAAAATAGGTTCTGATAGAGATAAACACGGTTGCATTCATTCTGCAGGTTATACTTGGAGTGAAATCAATAAAACTTGTTTACGGCCTTTTGAATTAAAAAATCAATTGTATAATGCGGATAAAACATTTATTGCTTCCGTAAATATTTCAAGTGACGGGGAAAATGCAGAAGTTTTTTCTAAAGAGGGGTATTTTTTAATGACGAAAAGAAATGATTCAACATTCGTACATCCAAAAGCAATATTGATGTTGGGTAAAAACAATTGGATTTTTTCTGATAAAAAAAATAGGATTGTTTATATGAATTTTAAACAATCATTAATCCACATCCCCTAATATCGCTATTATTTAACCTACCTGTAATTTCAAATCTACCATCAGCATAATTAATACCAGTGTCTTCTGTTGCAATAAAACAACAACTGTCGATGTTTGCCAAATCGATAACATTTACAACACCTCGTTGGGTTCTATGTTCTTTTAAAATACTTTGGAATGTTTGAAGCGGATTGTCCTCTGAACGCAATAAGATTTTCATCCATGGGGGAGTGCTGAAAATGCCGTTCCCAAAAGAATAAGCTTGAGATAGTAATTCAGTCATACCATACTCAGAGTGAATTTGCGCAACTTCAAATTGGTTTATTAATACTTGATGTAAAGCTTGTTTAGTCATCTCTTCCCGTTTCCCCTTCATGCCTCCTGTTTCCATTACAATGGTATTATTTAATTTCATTGGAAAGTTTTCGGCAAAATCCAACAGCGCATAACTTACCCCAATCAATAACGTCTTTTGTTTGTTTTCTTCATTGCTTTTTATAATCTCATGCAACTTTTTATGATCGTAAAGATGAAATCCGCTTAATTCATTATTGCTCTTTTTGATTAACGCATCAACCATATAAACCAATGATGCGTTTTTGCGCTCCAAATAAGAAGGCAACAAGCCTAAAATACAGTAATCTTCTATATTCCCGTAAAATAAATCAAAGCCCTCAAGAAATGATTTTGTGTACCAATTCAAATCTTTTACATAATGTTTACTGTTGATGCTCCCAGTTGTGCCACTGCTTTCAAATACTGCTTCTGCTTCAAAGTTTCCTGTCGTAATTTGCTGGCTTTTGAAAAATTGAATGGGCAAAAATGGAATTTCATGCAGTTGTTTGATCGTGTTTATATCTCTAATGGTTAAATCACAATATTTTCGGTAAATGGCATTGTGTTCGTATTGATAATTAAATATCTCAATGGAAAGGGCTTCAAAATTATCTTCGTTTACTGTGAAGATGTTGTTTCTTAAATTATCGTATGACTTGACATTTATCATCTGATTGCAAATTTCATGATTTAATTTTAAATTGTAATTCAAATTGGGTTAAGTAATTTTATCAAACAATTTTCAACCATGCAAAAAAAGCTATTTTTTATTATTACTTGTGTTTTATTTCTCTCTTGCAAAAAAGAAGAATTTAATACCGTACCTCATATTGAATTTTTATCCATAACACCATCAACTTGGTACAGCGATAATCCGAGTTTAACAGGACCACAACTTAGCTTCAAACTTACCGATGCCGAAGGTGATTTTGGTTTTCAGGATACATCCATTTCATTTGTGTATATCCGTTTAGAAAACGATACATTAAATCCACCCGATTCGTTGGCTTTTCCTGATTTGCCCATTCCCAACAAATCCAATTTAAATGTTGAAGTAAGTGTAGATATTGCCAGCGTACTTCCGCCGCCACATTTCCCAAGACCTTTTACGGATACCTTACATTTTGAATTGTATGTAAAAGATTTTGCAGGGCATAAAAGCAATGTGATTAAATCAACATCGCCATTTTACTATATAACACCTTAATGCGGTCTTTAAATTTTATATTTTCTCGTTCGATCTTTGTGTCTTTTTGTGCTGCTTTTTTAAGTGTACAAACTTTCATATTAACCCAAGTACAAGTGAAATTATCAATTGTTGCTTTGGTGTTTTTTCTTACGTTATTTTTTTATAATTTTTATGCCATATTAATCAAATGGCAAGGCGATATCGGTTCTAAAAATCCAATTGTCCTCCCTAAATATGCGACTAGCTTTTTTTTGATTTTAGTTTCAATAATTTATGTTTTTGATTCGTTTTTTCAATCGCCTCAATTGATTCGCATTGTTTTGATTCCAGGGTTTACTTCATTTATTTATCTCGGAATAATGATAAATAAGGGTAAGTTTTTTATCATTAAAAAATTAGGTTTTTTAAAAACCATTTTACTTTCTTTTACATGGGCATACACCACTGTAATTTTACCCATATTAGCAACGCAAAATGGGATTTCCGATTTAGCGATACAAGTGTTTTTTATGAGATTTGTTTTTATGCTGATGTTGGGAATTATTTTTGATTTTAGAGACGTGAAAAAAGATAGAAATACTAATTGGTCAAGTGTAGCAACTTTGTACAATAAATCTCAATTGATTGGTTTAATGTTGATGTTGCTTTTATTGAATTCTGGGTTGTGTTATTGGAATTTGAAAATAGTGGGAGAGATTCAACAATTTATTTTAATGATGTCAACAGTTCTGGCTTTTTTATTTTTCATCATTTCGTTAAAAAAAAGAAATTATTATTTCTATTATTTTTTGGTTGATGGATTAATGTTATTTTCGGCAATAGCATCAATAATAGCAACATTGTAGTTAATTTGTAAAATATAAAATTAAAAATTATGGCA
>CANFUJ010000110.1 GCA_947450165.1 Chitinophagaceae bacterium | reverse complement strand
GTCTAACATCAGGAAGAATTATCCGTTACAGATATTCTTCTAATGCAGCAGCAGGAACTGGAGATAGTATCCGTGTTCGTTTCACATCAGGTTGTGGTAATGGTGCAGTTAAAGCACAAAAATTATCAAACTTGGTTAAAGTTTGTTTGTTGAACTCGCAAATAACAACAGCTCGACAATCTGTTCTTCAAACTAATTCAGGTTTTATTATTTATCCAAATCCCAATAAAGGAGTATTTAAATTTAGGTTCGAAAGACCTGTTTCAAAATCAGAAAAAATAGTAATCTCATTATTTGATGACAAAGGAAATTGTATAAGAAGAATAAGCAATTTAATAATTGAAGGAGAAATTGAGAAGCAAATTGTGGTAGACAATTTGTCAAATGGCCTTTATTTTATGAATTATATCATAGGTAATCAATCTGGTGTTGAAAGGATAATAATTTTAAAATAAAAAACCTGTTGAAGTATTTTGACCTTGTGTTAAGAAATTATTAATCAAAAAATGAATTGGATAAATTTAAAAAATAAATTTATTCATCCTGAGATGTAGTGTAAAAATGAAATATTTATATTGAAATTTTAAAAATGAAGTAGTGATGATGTAGTGGATTGGATAAAAATGAAACACAAAGTAGTTTTTTATTTTTATGTTGTATAATTAATGTATCAAAAGAGAATTCATTCTATAAATACTAACATATCTTTGAAAGCTAATAAAGAATATTGATAATCTTATTTATGCGTTTATAATTTAATTTGAAAAATGAAACTCGCAAATAACTAAGGTGATTTTTTGAATGAAGACAATTTGTCATTTTATAGAAAATGATATTTATATAAATTAAAAACTAAAAATTCAAATCATGAGGTTAAAACAAGCAATTTTATTTGCTGTAATACTGCTTTTAGGAGCAGTAAATTTCACATTTGCCCAAGTGAAAATTTCAGGGAAAGTGAAAAGTAAAGTAACTGGTGAGGGATTAAGTGGGGCTACCATTTTTTTAAAGGGTACTACGCTAAATTCTGTAACGGATTCAAAAGGTGAGTTTACGATTAATACACCAGAAAAAGGTGGAACGCTTACGGTAAGTTATGCCGGAATGAAAACGATTGATATTAAAGTTTCTGGTGCCAACAAGGTATTAGAAATAATATTGGAAGAAACAATAGGCAACGAAGTAGTTGTTGTGGGTTATGGTACAAAAAAGCGTAAAGACTTGTCAACTTCAGTTTCCTCTGTTTCTTCGAAAGAAATAAGTGCAACACCAGTTGCAGATGCTGCTCAGGCATTGCAAGGAAGGGTTTCGGGTGTTACCATTACACAAAATAGTGGCGCTCCAGGAGGAACAGGTGGAACCCGAATCAGAATCAGGGGTATCTCATCTATCACCGGAACAAACAACCCATTGATTGTAGTGGATGGTTATCCCTTACCAGATCAAAATGCAGATAATGTATTGAACTCTTTTGGTACTGGAGATATCGAATCTATTGATGTTTTGAAAGATGCGGCCGCTGCTTCAATCTATGGCCAAAGAGCTTCTAACGGGGTTATCATGATTACTACCAAAAGAGGTAAGCCAGGAAAAGCTTCATTAACGGTAGATATCTACAGAGGACTTCAAAATGCTTGGCAGTTACCTAAAATGCTCAACGCAAAAGAATATGCGATTTTAAATTCTGAAGCCCGTATTGCTAGCGGATTGTCGCCTATTCCCAAATTAGCTGATTACAATGCTGTTGAAACCCAATATGGTAAAGGAACCAATTGGTTGAACGAGATTTTTAGAAAAGCAGCGATGCAAAGTGTTAATCTAACCGCAACAGGTGGTTCTGATAAAGCACAATATTTATTTTCTGCGGGTTATTTTTTACAAGATGGTATCATCTACAAAACAGATGTTGAGCGTTTCAACTTGCGCTTTAACGGCGATGTAAAAGTGAATGACCACATCAAAATTGGCAATTCAATTTCAATGAACAAATTCACTGAGCATGGAACGGATACATATAGCCCATTCAATAGTGTTATTTTATTGGCTTTGATGGCGCCTCCAACAGTATCTCCAAGAAATGAAGATGGAACTTATGCTGGTGGCAATGGTAGCGTAGATGGTTTTAGTGAACCCAATCCAATTTATAATTTAGAAGTACCTAGAAATAAATACACCAAGTACAGGGTTAACGGAAATGTATTTGCAGAAGTTAGTTTCTTAAAAGATTTTAAATTCAAAGCTTTATTTGGTGCAGATTATAGCTACCAAGAAATCAACAATTATAGCCCTGCTACACCAGCCTCGGGTGGTAACGTTTTTAACTTAACAAACTATTCTGTTCAAAAAGGATTGTATCCTGATTATTTGTCTGAGTTGACTTTGGCTTACGATAAAAAAATCAAAGAGAAACATAAGATTAATGCGGTAGTTGGATACACGTATCAAGAAAATAAATACGATTATGTAGTGGCAGGACGTGGTGGAAATTTCACACAAAATATTCCTGTTTTAAATGATCAAGTTTTTCTTCCAACTGATGTTTCTCAAACCTATAATGCTGCTGAAAGCGGAACCAACAAAAGAGCCATGTCTTATTTTGGTCGTGTAAACTATGATTTTGATAGCCGTGGTTATTTTGGTTTTTCAATCAGAAGAGATGGTACTTCAAACTTTGCACCGGGTAATAAATTTGCCACTTTCCCTTCGGTTTCTGCCGCATGGAGATTGTCTCAAGAACCATTTTTACGTAATGTAAAATGGATCGACGAATTAAAAGTTAGATCTAGTTTTGGTTATACAGGAAATCCTGATGTAACTGGAAATGCATACATCCAAAGCATCAACCAATCATTCCAATACACTTTTGGTAACTCAAGTGGATCAGGCGGAACGGTATTGGGAGCAGCGCCTAGCAAAACATACAATCCAAACATCAGATGGGAAAAAAATGAACAATTCAACTTTGGTGTTGATGGATCTTTTTTTAGCGGTAAATTAAATGCGTCTGTTGATTTATATCAACGTCGTTCAATTGATTTGATTCTATATGTTGCTCCACCATTAATTTCTGGTACTTACGAAGCAGTTCCATTTAATACAGGAATCATGCGTAACCGTGGAATTGACTTAACCTTAAGCGGAAAAGTAATCAACAATAATAATTTAAAGTGGAACATCAATACTGTTTTGGGTACGTACAAAAACAAAGTGGTTTCAATGGGATTGTCAGCACCTATTAACAACGGCTTTGCGAGAATTACAGGAGGTAGCAAAAGAATTGAAGCTGGATTCCCAGTTGAATATTTCTATGGCTTTGTTACAGAAGGAATTTTTCAATCTTATGAAGAAATCAGCAACCACGCTTCTCAAGCACCAGGTATTGATCCTACAACAAGTACAGCACCAGGCGATTTAAAGTTTAAAGATTTAAATGGCGATGGTATTATTAATGATCAAGATAGAACAAACATTGGAAACTTTAATCCAACATTTACTTATGGGATAACCAATACCGTTAGTTACAAAAATTTGGAGATTACATTTTTCTTACAAGGTGCAGAAGGAAACAAAATATTGAATTTCACCAGATGGTACACAGAAGGTGGTGTGAGTAACGGTAATTATTCTAAAGATGTAATTGGTCGTTGGACAGGGCCTGGAACTTCTAATACCATGCCTCGTTTGGTACTTAATGACCCTAATGGAAACAATAGAGTATCTGATCGTTTTGTTGAAGATGGTTCTTATATCAGAATGAAAAATGTGCGCATAGCTTACAATTTACCAGCAAAATGGGTAGCTAATAAAGTGATGAAGAAAGCACAAGTTTATGTAAGTGCTCAAAATCTATTTACAATTACCAAATACTCTGGAATGGATCCTGAAGTTGGTGGAGGCGTTGACATTGGCTTCTATCCACAATCAAGAACATTTATTGCAGGCGCAACCATTGAATTCTAAAAAATTAAACTACTTAAAAATGAAAAAGATATCTATACAATTTTTGGTTGTTTTATGCTCAATAACTTTACTTTTTTCAGCATGTAAAAAAAGTTTGCTTGATGTAGAACCAACCATTCCAATTAGTACTTTAGACGATTACTATCAAAATGAAACAGAAGCGGTGAAAGCCGTAAATGCAACATATACGCCACTTTCAGCGATTTATAATGGATCGGCTTGGCATTTAGGTGATATTATGAGCGATGATGCCGACTTAGGTGGTGGCGGCGGTGGAGATGGTACTGAAACTGCAGAGCTTGATAATTTTACCGTTACATCTTTCAATCCAATCATCAACTTGATGTGGGCGCAATGTTATTTTGGAATTCTTCGTGCAAACTTAGTCGTTACTAAGGTGCCACAAGTTCCAGTGATGAGCGATGCAATCAGAAAAAGAAGCATCGGAGAAGGAAAGTTTTTAAGAGCACTTTATTACTATCATCTTGTTCGTCTTTTTGGCGACGTGCCTTTATATACCAATGTTATCAATGTGGAACAAGCGGCCACAATAGCACGTTCTCCCAAAGCTTTGGTTTACGAACAAATTATTGCTGATTTAAAAGCAGCAGATACATTATTACCGAATACCTATTCAGGTGCTAACAAAGGAAGAGCAACAGCTGGTGCTTCAAAAGGATTGTTAGCAGCAGTATATTTAACACTTGGAGATAAAACTAACGCTGCACTATATTCGAAAGAAGTAATTGATAGCGCATCTTCTTATGGTTATGATTTATGGGCTGACTATGGTGATAATTTTAAACTAGAAAATGAAAATGGTAAAGAGTCAATGTTTGAAGTGCAATACAGAAGTGGTGGTGGCCAATTTAACGATTATGGGGCAGGACAAAAATTAAATTGCTTTTTTGCACCACGTTTCCAAGACATCGTTCAAAGCCGTGGTTATGGCTGGAATGTACCTACAAAAGATTTTGCAGATAGTTATGAAAAATCAGGCGCTACTTACAGTACCATTATTGACAAAAGAAGAAATCGTTCAATGTGGATTCCTGGTGATACGTATGATACATACACACAACCTACACAATTGGTAGGTTCTCCTATAGGATTGAATATTAAAAAATATTTCGTTCCTATTGCCAATACGTTAGGTGATAATGGCGGATGGACTTGCGCGTTGAATGTTCCGATCATGCGTTATTCAGAAGTGCTATTAACTTACGCTGAGGCAGCAGATATTTCTTTAGGAAAACCTTACATTGACCAAGTTAGAGCAAGAGCAGGATTAAGTCCTTTACAACCTTCATTATCTGATGCGCAATATTTAGAAGCTATCTACAATGAAAGAAGACATGAGTTTGCATTTGAAATGCATAGATGGTATGATTTGTTGCGTCACCCTAATCCAAATTATTTCATTGATGTGATGCGTGCTTCTGGAAAAACAAATATCCAAGAAAAGCACAGATACATGCCAATCCCTCAAAATGAAATTGATAAGAACGCAAACCTTACTCAAAACGCAGGGTATTAATTCAACCATTAACACAGATCAAATCATTTACAATAAATAAAATTAAAATGACCAAAAAAATAAATCTTACAACGTTAATGCTCGCATGCTTAACCTTGTTTTTGTCTAATTGTAAGAAAAACGAAATCGATTTAATTGGCTCCGCATCAAAGGCAGATTTCAGTTTTTTGCAAGCACCAGCTTCAGATACTTTGCCTTATCCTTACAATGTAACATTCACCAATAATTCTACAGAAGCATTTTTGTATCAATGGAATTTTGGAGATAATTTAGCTTTGTCATCTGAACAAAATCCAGTTCATACTTACAAAGCAGGTGGAACTTTTAATGTTACCTTAACTACTGTTGGTACTTATGGTAATAGTTCAATAACAAAATTTGTTGGCGTTTCAGATGCTTGTCAAAATGAGTTATTTAATACATTGACTAGTTGCAATTTTGCAGAGTGGACTTGGAGTACAGACAATGATGCCATCAAAGTTTTTTACTCAGATGGAATCAGCTTGTTTTCAACTGATGCAGCTGTAGAATGTCAAGCAGATGATATTTTTAAGTTCAGCGCAAACGGAACTTTTGCTTACGAATCAAATGGACAAACCTATAATCAAACCACACTAAATTGTGATGTGCCTAAAAACAATGCAACTGGTTTTAAATTGGTGGTAACTCCAGGACAAGCACCTCAAATTATTTTGGATTCATTGGAATCAGGGTTAAGTAAACCTTTTATTGGTACCACAAATCAAGTTGAAAACAATATATATGAAGTAAGAAGCTATAGCCCAACAACTTTAGTATTAAGGGCAACTTTGAGTAATAGTGGTGGAAAATTGATAGAGATAAAATTGAAGAAAAGACAAGATTTAACGATAGCAGATATCAAAGATTTATTAACAGGAGGAAGCAGTAGAAGTTGGAAGTTAGATGCAACAACTGGCGCTAATGCAATCGTAGTAGGTACCGAAGGTAATCCTGCAGAATATTATGGTGGTGGTCCTTTAGAGCCGAATTGTCAAGTAGACGATGTGTTTACTTTCTCTAGTACAAATACTTTAAATTATAACGCAAACGGATCAACGTTTAATGGTGGTAACATTGCGCCGAATTATAACTGTGGTGCAGATAGATCATTCAATGCTTCATTTGTTTTTGGCCCTGTAGTTGGCGGAGCAACTGGATTAGCTTCTATACAGTTGCCTCAAGCGCCTCCAGCAAATTTCATTGGTACAACCGATGTGCCTTCAGAGAATTTGTATAGAATTATCGAAATAACACCAACACGTATGGTGTTGAGAGCAGGTAATGGTTCTGGAACTGTATTTCAATTCAAATTTGTAAGACAATAATATTTCAGTAAAAAATAAAAAGTAAAAAAAATGAAAAATATATTAAAGGTTATTACGCTTGTTTGTTTGGTTTACGGTTTTCAATCGTGTACTGACCAAAAAAATATTCCTGTGGTAGCACCCGTTCCGCCGGTTTCAGACTTGGGTTGGACATTTGAATCTACTCCAATGTGGGAAGATGATTTTACCAACAATGGCGTTCCTGATCCTTCAAAATGGTCGTATGATGTAGGTGGAAGTGGATGGGGGAATAATGAGTTGCAATATTATACAAGTGGAAATAATGTTGGAATTGCAAATGGCAATTTAGTTATTCAAGCAAAGAAAGAAAATATGGAAGGTCGTCAATACACATCTACCCGTATGATTAGCAGAGGGAAAGGAGATTGGTTGTATGGACGTTTTGTAGTTAGGGCTAAATTACCAAGAGGTAGAGGCACATGGCCTGCTATTTGGATGTTGTCGAGTGATAATGGTTATGGTACTTGGCCTGCATCTGGCGAAATGGATATTATGGAGCATGTAGGTTATGATCAAAATAATGTGCATTGTTCAATGCATTGTTCTGCGTTTAATGGACAAAGAGGAAATCCTAAAACCAGTGGTAAAATTGTTCCAAATGTAACTACTGAATTTCATGATTACAGAATTGATTGGACACCTTATTCTGTAAAAGGATTTGTAGATGATGAACAATATTTTGAGTACATCAATGAAAATACAGGTTTTACAACTTGGCCGTTTAATAGAAAATTTTATATGATTTTAAATCTTGCCATTGGTGGAAATTGGGGAGGAGCTCAAGGTGTTGATGATACCGTATTCCCTGCAACAATGGAAGTAGATTATGTAAAAGCGTATAAACTCGTAGAATAAAAAAATCGTTTTACACAAAAGCATCAAAATAGCAGTTCAAGGAATTCATAAAAACAAAAACATGAAAAAAATATACACATTACTTACTTCAGCATTATTGATTTGCGCTACTTCTTTTTCGCAAATTGTATTGCCTTTAGATTTTGAATCTACTACGTTAACTTATGCTTTTACTGATTTTGCAGGCGGTAACGTTTCTGTTATTGCAAACACCCAATCTGGAGGAATTAACACCAGTACAAAAGTGGCAAAGTTCATAAAGTTTCCAGGTCAAACTTATGGAGGTAGTTTCATTTCACTAGCTTCTCCAATAGATTTTTCAACCAATCGCACTTTCAAGGTGAAAGTATTCTCTCCAAGAGTAGGCGCTAAGTTGTTATTAAAAGTAGAGAATGCAAGCAATGCAGGAATTTTTTTCGAAAGAGAAGCCATTTCCACTGTAGCTAATGCATGGGAAGATTTGACTTTTGATTATAGTGCAATAAGCACAACCAACCAATACCAAAAAATGATTTTCATTTTTGATAATGGAACTAACGGTGATGGTTCAGCTAACTTTACTTTTTTGTTTGACGATGTAAGGTTAACTACATCAAGTGGCCCATCTTTAACTCAAATGAATTTACCTGTAACTTTTGATGCTACAACTGTTGATTACGGTTTAATCGGATTCGGTGGAGCAGAACAATCAACAATTGTAACAGATCCAACATTATCTACAAACAAAGTAGCTAAAGTAATTAAATCAGCAACCGCAGAATTATGGGCTGGTACAACAGTTACGGCTGCATCAGGTTTAGGTTTTTCAAGTCGCATACCATTTACCGTTAGCAATACAAAAATGAACGTTCGTGTATGGTCACCAGTAGCAGGTATTCCAGTTCGTTTGAAAGTGGAAGATCATGCAGATGCAACTCATTCCGTTGAAACAGAAGCAACAGTTACCACAGCATCAGGTTGGCAAACTTTAGAATTTAATTTCTTAAATCAAGCTACAGGAACAGCAGCAATCAATCT
>CANFUJ010000109.1 GCA_947450165.1 Chitinophagaceae bacterium | reverse complement strand
TATCATCAACTTCCCAAATTGATGGGTAAAGAAAGATAAAATAAAAAAAAATGCGATAAATTTTATTGAGGAAAATCTTGAAATCATGCCTAATACTCTTATTAAAGAGCTGATATTTTGATGCGAATTTAATTCAAAACACTTGGATTTATTAAAATAAAAAAGTTCACATCTTTCAATGTGAACTTAAATTATCGGGATAATTACCAGGAGTTCGTACTTTTTGGAGGATGTAGAAAATATAGTTAATTATTAAAATGAGCCATATTCCCCCAAAGATTAGCTTATAATTTAAACTTAATGCCTCCATTAAAAGTAAAACCCTCTGTATGTGTCCAAATGTCATCAAAACTAGGGCTTGCATTGGAATCGTTTACTACTCGTTTATATCTGCTTTGTCGAGTGTCTGTAAAGTTTTCAAAGTTGATAAAAATTGAATAATACTTACGCAATGTTTTTTCTGCCATAAAACCAAACTCCCAAAAAGTTGGTGTTTTAGTGCTATTGTACAAATATTGGTGATCGGTAAAATATCCTTCAAAACCTGTTTTGAAATTGTTTTCTTTTTCATAAATGAAGGCCAAATTCAATTTACTTTTTGGTAATAAAGGCAAAAATTGATTGCCTTGCAGATAATTTGCTTTTGCATAGGTAAATGTGTAGCCAATAAATAATTTAAAGTCTTCTTTATAAATAAATTTCAGATTGGTTTCAAACCCTTTACTAATTACATTTTTATTACTGTTGCTAAAGAAATAATTGGTGGTATTATTTAGCAAAACCAATGGTTTGTCTATTTGGGTCATAAAGAATAATTGGTTTACACTTACCATTAAATCTTTGATAAATTCACCTTTATAATTGATATCAAACGTTCCTCCAATGCTTTTTTCTGCTTCGACATTGTTTAATGCGGTTATTTGTTGATACTGCATCGTTTCAGTTTGTTCAGTAAAAATGGTTGGAATTTTATAGCCCAAACCTCCACCAATTCTACTGCTCCAATGATTATTGATTTTAAATAATGTTGAAATTCGGGGCAATAAGAATGTTTGATTTTTTGAAAAATTGGGGTTGGAAAAATATAAATGATCCAAACGCAAACCATTTTCTATTTTTATATTTTCGGTGATGTCCCACGTATGTTGTATGTATGCCCCCTTGGTAAAAGAAGTTGCATTTAGAATACCTGTATTTTTTTGATTGAATTTATCGTAAAGCAAATTTACGCCACCAATGATGGTGTGTTTTTCTTTTTGCCACATATACGAAGCATCGGTAAACGCATTGACATTTGATCCTGAAAAGCCATAATTGGGAATGTTTATTTTCCTGTCAAAAAAACTTAAACTTTGTTTTAATTTAAAATTGTTTTTGTTGTTGAATTTTTTGTCAAACTCAAACGTAGTGGTGTTTCGTAATGTTTTATTTTGTTCAAAATAGGTGTGGTTTGAATCTGATTTACCAGCAATTACATGCATGTCGCCACCTTTCATATCTCCTTTTGTAATACTGTTACCAATCATTATAGTGGTGCTTTCATTTGGATAGAAAAATATTCGAGGATTGATTGTAAAATTGTTTGATTTGGGTACTTCTGAAAAATCATCTTTGTCTACATCATAACTTTTTTGAAAATTGACCAAGCCTAATATGGTATAGCCAAATTTCCCTTTTCGTTGTGAAGAATATGCACCAATATTGGATTGTCCAATATTACTTTGGTTAAGCATAAAATTAAAAGCTCTTTTTTCATTGGGCGTTTTTGAAATGAAGTTTACAACGCCAGCTATTGCTCCGCCACCATACAAAGTAGAAGCCGGACCTTTGATAACCTCAACTTGTTTCAAATCCAAAGGTGGAATTTCTAAAATGGATAAACCACTTGCAAAGTTGCCAAAATTGGGATAGCCATCTTTTAGCAATTGCGTATATCTGCCATCTAGCCCTTGCACGCGAATGCTTGAATTGCCACTAGTAGCCGATGTTTGTTGTACTTGCAATCCTGTACTTTCGTGCAATACCATGCTTACATTAGCAGGTTTCATATTGCCTTTCTCATCTAGTTCTTCGCCGTCAATAGTTTCAATTCTTGTTGGCGTGTTTTTAATAGTTCTATTTGTTCTAGTAGATTGAATGACCACTTCATCTAATTCGGTTTCTTCTTTTTGAGATAATTTAATTTGCAAAGTGTCACCAACTGGAAAAGAAATATTTAGCATTTTTGTCTCAAATCCTATCGATGAAAATTTGATTTGATGTACCCCATTTGGAATGTTTTTTATTTCTAAAAATCCTTGTTCGTTGGTAATTGCACCATTTGAGGAATTAACCAATTGGGCAGTTGCTCCAATTAAATTATCGTTTGTTTCGCCATTTTTAATAACGACTTTAAACGTATTTTGACCATATGCAAACGAACACGCAAGCATAGTCAATACAAAAAAATATTTTGACATTTTTGAATGAATTAAGTTAGAAAAATAATAAAATCATATGTAAGTTTCGAGTCACTATTTTCAAGTGTTCGGGAGCCAACATTTTATATCATATTGAATAATATTGGATAAAAATGTTTTGTTTTAACTTAATCTAGGCGGTTGCCAAATTTTGGAAGAATATTCATTCGAATAAATAAAAGCGTAGGTACAAATTTGTTTTTTTTCAATTGCAAAATCCTTGTTTTTTAAATGCATAATGGCTATTTGCAAATGATAAGAAGGAGCACCACAACAATTACAAATACAAAATGGTGGACAATGTTCTTTTTCGTGGCTGTGTTGATCGTGGGTATTTGTTTTTGAAATCGATACTTGTTCAACTTTGACAATAAAATCACATTCTTCCTTGTCACTGCACGGTAACACCGAAAGTGAAACAAGATAAATGGATAAGATCAGCCAAAATATTTTCATTAGGACGAAGGTAATAAAATTAGTGTTGTTGACTAAGGACAATGTCCAACAAATGTTATAGCAAGTTGATTTTAGGAGATGTACTAATGAGGCAGTTTTTTTGTAGCGGTTATTATCCTTTTAGAAGTAACTTATTTATTATTAATTAGAGTATTATACAAAATAATAATTGTTTTAGAAAACAACATTGTCGGGATGATTACCGGGAGTTCGGACTTTTTGGAGGACTTTCAAACCATTAACAATCATAAATTTTAATTTGGTTTTGTTATCTAATTAGCTAACTTTGTATCGTGGACAATAAATTTATCAGGAACATATTTTATTATAAAAATTATTATCTGGATTTTTTTGAAAAATTAAATCCTGAAACCAAAAAGAAGTTTAACTGGACTTTGCAGTTAATCGCAACTATAGAAAAGGTTCCTGAAAAATATTTTAAACATCTTACATCTACAAAAGGGTTATTTGAAATTCGTGTTGAAGTTGGAACAAACATCTTTCGTGTTTTTTGCTGTTTCGATAATGGGAAGCTTGTAATATTATTAAACGGATTCCAAAAGAAATCGCAGAAAACTCCTCCGAATGAAATTCAATTAGCCGAGAAATTGATGAAAGAATATTTTGAAGAACAAAAAAAATAGATTTTTATGAAAAAGAATACAAAAGATAACTTAACATCATTTGCTGATCATTTGGATTTACAGTACGGGAAAAAAGGCACTAAATCTCGCGAGCAATATGAAGAAGGTTTTGAAGCTTTTAAATTGGGGGTTATGTTGCAGGAATTAAGAAAAGAATCTGGAATGACTCAAGATCAATTAGCTGAAAAATGTGGTACTACAAAAACATACATTTCAAGAATTGAAAATGATGCATCCGATATAAGATTGTCAACTTTAATGAGAATTATTCGTGAGGGATTTGGAGGGCATTTGAAATTGAATGTAGAATTATAAAAATTTAAAAGCAGACCATAATGATCTGCTTTTTTTCTGTTTTGTTGTATTTAAAAACAACATTGTCGGGACGACTGGATTTGAACCAGCGACCACACGCCCCCCAGACGTGTGCGCTACCGGGCTGCGCTACGTCCCGAATTGATTGCGTGCAAATGTAATTTCAACATCCCAAATTTCAAAATCATTAATCCGGTTTTTAAATCATCGTTTTAGTTTTTACTCATTATATTGTTTACTTTTATTTTATCTTCATATACAATAAATTAATTTTGTTCCTATGGCAAATATTTTAATTATAGACGACGAAAAAGCGATCCGGAAAACACTGTCGGAAATTCTTTCCTTTGAAGGACATAAAATTGATGAGGCAGCCGATGGGGAAGAAGGCGTGCAGAAATTTTCAGATAAATTATACGATGTCGTTTTATGCGATATCAAAATGCCCAAAATGGATGGCATCGAATTTTTAGAAAAAGCCAGAGCCCTTAATCCTGATGTGCCTATTATTATTATCAGCGGACATGGCAACATCGATACCGCTGTTGAAGCAGTAAAAAAAGGAGCTTACGATTATATCAGCAAACCACCAGATTTAAACCGACTACTCATTACACTTCGAAACGCATCTGAAAAAAAAGCCCTTGTTGTTGAAACTAAAATGCTCAAACGCAAAGCCAATAACATTCAGGAAATTATTGGACATTCTGATGCGATTAATAAAATAAAAGATACCATTGAAAAAGTAGCCAAAACTGATGCACGCGTTCTCATCACTGGAGAAAATGGTTCCGGTAAAGAGCTTGTTGCCAGATGGATTCACGAAAAAAGTAATCGTAATAATGCACAAATTGTGGAAGTAAATTGTGCCGCAATTCCAAGTGAACTTATAGAAAGTGAATTGTTTGGTCACGAAAAAGGAGCGTTTACTTCAGCCATAAAACAACGTATCGGAAAATTTGAACAAGCCAATGGCGGTACTTTATTTTTGGATGAAATAGGCGACATGAGTTTAAGTGCACAAGCCAAAGTATTGCGTGCTTTACAAGAAGGGAAAATTACCAGAGTTGGCGCTGATAAAGACATTAATGTTGATGTTAGGGTAGTAGCCGCCACCAACAAAAACCTTTTAACTGAAGTGGAAAATAAAAACTTTCGTCTCGATTTATACCACAGATTAGGCGTAATTATGATTCATGTTCCATCACTAAATGATAGACGCGATGATATCCCTTCACTCATCGAACATTTCCTGATTCAAATTGCATCAGAATACGGACAAACAAAAAAAGATATTGACCAGATGGCCATTGATGCTTTGGTTCAACACAATTGGACAGGTAATATAAGAGAACTCCGAAATGTTGTTGAGCGTTTGGTTATTTTATCTGATAAAATAATTACGGTTAACGATGTCTATAATTTTGTTTTTCCTGCAAATGCATAATTCCTTTTGAATTTGTTAAAAATGGTTAACTTGAACGATATTGTTTTCTGTTTTATCATTAATTGAAATGGGAGCATTACTTTTGACCCTATTAAATTTTATATTATGAGTATTGGCTGGATTATTTTTTTAGTGAGCACTATTTTGTGGCATTATGGTTTATTTGAAATGTTTAAAAAAGCAGGAATTGCACCTTGGAAAGCATTAGTTCCTTTTTATAATACTTGGTGTATTGTAAATATTATGGAAATTAAAAAATGGTGGTTCTATTTACAATTTATACCAATAGTTGGACAGTTCATCACCATTTGGTTAATGATTAAATTTGTTGAACATTTTGGTCGTTTCGGATTTTTACAACATGCCGCAACAGTACTTTTTCCGTTTGCTTATTTCCCATATCTAGGGTTGTCTAAAAATGAAAAATTTGCAGGCAAAAAAGTAGTGGATAATTATAAAAAATCTGGGACTCGAGAATGGGTGGATGCTGCTTTCTTCGCTATTGTAGCCGCTACTATTATCAGAACTTTTGTTTTTGAAGCGTACACCATTCCAACACCTTCTATGGAAAAAACTTTGTTGGTTAACGACTTCTTATTTGTTAGTAAATTTAGTTATGGACCAAGAGTGCCCAACACGCCCATCGCTATGCCTTTTGTGCATCATACTATGCCAATAACAGGTGGAAAATCTTATGTAGAATGGATAAAGCTACCTTATAAAAGATGGTTTGCTCAACCTGTAAAAAGAAATGATGTTACTGTGTTTAACTTTCCAGTAAACGATACTTTAATCAATGATGAAGTGAATTTTGGCAGTAGGGTTACTTATTATGAAGCTGTTCGTCAATTGGGTATTGAAACGGTATATCAAAATTATGGAGATATCATCATAACACGTCCAGTTGATAAAAGAGAAAATTTTATTAAGCGTTGTGTAGCCATTGGCGGTGATGAATTGAAAATCGTAAATGGCAAAGTTTTTATCAACAATAAACCTCAAGATTTTTTCCCTGCATCAGAAAGGTATTATAAACTAGAAGCTCCTGCAAATACGACCATTGATCAGGATTTATTGAATTCAATAGGCATTAAAATGCATGTTGGGGATGATATCGGAGATATTAGAGATTTAGGTTCTCCAAATGTTCAATTGGTAAATATTACCAACGAAGAAAAAAAATCACTAAAATTACCTGCTGGATATAAATTGACTGATTTTATCATGGAACCAGATCCACAAATTTTCCCTTATTACAGCACTGAAATTTGTGAAAAAAATACGGGTTACAAATGGTCTGCCGATAATTTTGGTCCTTTGGTTGTTCCACAAAAAGGCATGACTATTCCTTTAACTCCAGATAATTTGATTCGTTATCAAAGATGTATTGCTGTTTATGAAGGAAATAAATTTGAAAATAAAAATGGCGAAATTTATATCAACGGAGTGAAATCAAACTCGTATACATTTAAAATGAATTATTTCTGGATGATGGGAGATAACAGACATAATTCTTTGGATAGTCGTTATTGGGGATTCGTTCCAGAAGATCATATCGTTGGAAAAGCTTCTATGATTTGGTTTAGTTGGGAAAATGGGCCAAGATGGAAGCGTTTGTTTAATTTGATTAAATAGTATTTATGCACAAACAAACCATTCAGTTTGAGTACGAGGTTTTTGAATCAATTGAAGAGCTTAATACAGAAGACAATAATTTAATGGCAGAAGCAAGAAAAGTGACAGCATTAGCATATGCTCCTTACAGTAAATTTAAAGTTGGAGCTGTAGCCATTTTAAACAATGGCGAGATTGTGAAAGGATCTAATCAGGAAAATGCTTCTTATCCAGTTGGTGTTTGCGCGGAAAGAACACTTTTGGGAAATGCGGCTACTTTATTTCCAGAAATTCCCATAAAATCACTTTATATTTCATACCACAATACAATTGGAGAAAGCAATGAACCCGTTTCCCCTTGTGGCATGTGTCGTCAGGCGATTTCTGAATACGAGCATCGAACCCATCAAAAAATCCGTTTGATTATCAGCGGTATGCAAGGAAAGGTTTTTGTTTTTGAACATGCTTCATTGCTTTTACCCCTTTCATTTAGTTCGGTAAATTTGTTGGGGGGATAAGTGAAAAGTAAAAAATAAAAAGTAAAAAGTGAAAAGTGTGATTGCCCTCGGCGAGTGAAAATTTTAAAATAGAGTGCATTTTTTTGAATTTTAAATTTTCACTTTTGAATTAATAGTTACCAAATGAAACAACAGGTGCATTTTGAAGATTGGGGCATGATAGAATATAAATCTGCTTGGGATTTACAAGAGAATATTTTGCAAAATAATGTAGCCCTAAAAACGAATTGGCGCAATCAAAATACAACTCAGGACATATCAACACTACCAACTACACATCATTTGATTTTTTGCGAACATGAGCATGTATATACCTTAGGAAAAAGTGGCGATATCGGAAATGTGTTGCTCAATGAAGATGAATTGGACCAACAAAATATTCAATTTTTCAAAACCAATAGAGGCGGGGACATAACATATCATGGAGCTGGACAATTGGTTGGATATCCCATTTTAGATTTAGAAAAATTTAAAACAGACATCGGCCTTTACCTAAGAAACATTGAGGAAGTAATCATTTTGTCAATAAAAGAATTGGGTATAATTGGGCAGCGCAGCAAAGGTGAAACTGGAGTTTGGATTGATGCAGATATTCCAGGCAGAGAAAGGAAAATTTGTGCGATGGGCGTAAGATGTAGCCGTTGGATTACCATGCATGGATTTGCATTAAATGTAAATACGGATTTGAATTATTTTTCAAACATCATACCATGTGGCATTCAAGGAAAAAATGTAACCTCTGTTGAAAAAGAAATAAACCGAAAAGTTGATCCCGAAGAAATGAAATCTATTGTGAAACAAAAATTTGAACAAGTGTTTGACGTTTCCCTTGTTACAAAAGTTTGATGATTAATTGTTTTTTACTTTGTCCTTTGCTAAAAATACTTTGTTCTTTTCTATTAATACGCCATCTTCATACAACTCAAAATTGAACCAACCTGGATGAACAAAATTTGATTTTTCAATAAACAAATAATCATCTGGAACATGCTTAATCTCAAATACTTGTTTTTCTTTTTCGTCAAAGAACTTTAACCCATATTTTTTATAAGCAGTGTTTTGCAAATTGATTACAACCACATTTAGTTTGTTGGTATAAATATGTAAACTTGGAAATGCTGTTTCAATTGATTTTTTTAAATCCGTTTTAATGGATTTTTCTAAGTTTATGACGCCTTTTATTGAATCATTTTTTCTTATTGGATTTATTTTTTCATTCGGCTTTAGTAATATCATGTCAGTAGTATCGAAGCTTTCTGCAGGTTCAAGATTGATGTCTACTTTTGTTTCTTCTTTTTTTAT
>CANFUJ010000108.1 GCA_947450165.1 Chitinophagaceae bacterium | reverse complement strand
TTTGAAAAAGTAAGCGAAAGCAAACTCAATTATCAAATTTCTGGTAGAAGAGCTGGTGATATCGTAGGTATTTTTGCAAACAATGAAAAAGCAAAACAACTATTAGGCTGGGTTCCAAAATATAATCTTGAAGATATGATGCTAACGGCTTGGCAATGGGAATTGAAACTGAAAAAATTAAACCAAAATAATTAATAAACCCAAAAGGTAAAGTATGTTATCAAAAATACAATCAACAGGCACAAAAGATACAAGAAGTGGATTTGGGGACGGAATTTTAGAAGCGGCAAGAGAAAATCCAAATATTATTGCTTTAACTGCTGATTTAGCGGGCTCACTTAAACTTAATGGTTTTATTAAAGAATTTCCGGAGCGTTTCATTCAATGCGGAATAGCCGAAGCCAATATGATGGGCATCGCTGCTGGATTAACCATTGGCGGAAAAATACCTTTCACCACTACATTCGCTAACTTTTCTACGGGAAGGGTTTATGATCAAATTCGTCAGAGTATAGCTTATAGCGGGAAAAATGTAAAAATATGTGCTTCTCATGCTGGATTAACACTTGGCGAAGATGGCGCAACGCATCAAATTCTTGAAGACATTGGCATGATGAAAATGTTACCTGGCATGACGGTTGTAGTTCCTTGCGATTATGCACAAACAAAGGCAGCTACTAAAGCAATTGCAAATATGGAGGGACCGGTTTATCTACGTTTTGGTCGTCCTGCTTGGCCTATGTTTACACAAGAATCTGATTTCGTATTGGGGAAAGCACAAGTTCTAGCAAATGGAACCGATGTGAGCATTTTCGCTTGCGGACATTTGGTTTGGCTTGCTGTTGAAGCCGCTAAATTGCTTGAAGCAAAAGGGATCTCAGCAGAAGTTATTAATATCCATACCATCAAACCACTTGATGTTGATTCGGTACTTTCATCTATTCAAAAAACAGGTTGTGCCGTAACTGCAGAAGAACATAATATTATCGGCGGATTGGGTGACAGCATCGCTCAAGTTGCTTCGAAACATTGTCCAATTCCAATTGAATACATTGGTACAAATGATACTTTTGGTGAAAGCGGTAAACCTGCAGAATTGTTGGTGAAATATGGTTTAGATGCCAATCATATCGCAGCTGCTGCTGAAAAATCAATCTCTAGAAAAAAATAAACCTTTCAAAATTTTAAAATAGAATTTGGTTAGTTAAACCTCGATGGGATTTTTATGTTTTTACTTTTTTTCAAATAAATTTGACTATGATAAATCCTGATGAAGACGTTGATTTAATCTTTCAGTTCAAAAATGACATAAACAAAGAAGGCGCGTTTACCAAAATCATAAAAAAATATCAGGAACGATTATATTGGCATATTAGAAGAATGGTTGTAGAACATGAAAATGCCAATGATGTTTTACAAAATGTATTTATTAAAGTTTGGAAAGGATTGGCCAATTTTAGGGAAGATAGTCAACTTTATACATGGCTTTATAAAATAGCAACCAATGAAAGCCTCACATTTATAGCTTCCCAAAACAAAAGAAAATCCGTTTCTTTTAGTGATGAAGAATCAAACTTATCTAATAAAATTGTAGCAGACCAACATTTCGACTCCAATAAATTAGAGTGGAAACTACAGTTGGCTATTCAAAAACTCCCTGAAAAACAACGTGTTGTGTTTTTATTAAGATACTACGAGGAAATGCCTTACGGTCAAATGAGTACCGTTTTGGAAACGAGCGAAGGCGCTTTAAAAGCCAGCTATCATCATGCCGTAAAAAAAATTGAAGACTTTATTTTAAATCATTAAACATATTTAAAAACAATACGTCTTAAACCGAAATGAATCAAAACGAAAAAATACAAGAAGAGCTTTTAACCATCAGCGAAGTAGTTGCAAACATTCCCAAATACAATGTCTTCGAAGTTCCTGAAGGCTATTTTGACCATGCTCAATCCGAAGTTTTAATAAAATGTATTGATTCCCCTGTTTTTGAAACACCTGAGAATTATTTCGAAGAAATCCCTGAAATTATACTTGATAAAATAGAAAATGTGGATTCTCTAGAGAAAGAAAGTCATATTTTATCAACCCCAATAAAAGAAAACCCTTACCAAGTTCCGAATGCCTATTTTGAAACATTGTCTGAAAATATTTTACAAGCTGTAAAAACACCAGCAAAGGTTATATCAATCTCTAAAAATCAAATTTGGATAAAATTAGCCGCAGCTGTAATTGTTGGATTGATTGGATTTGCCATTATCATTAATTTACCTAAAAAGCAAGACGAAGGCATTTCTTCGATAGAAAAAGAAGCAAAAAAAATCATTCTTAATAAAAGCTTCGAATCGGAATTTGAGCAGATTAATGACAAAGAAATTGAAAACTATCTGGAAGAAAATGGCCATGATGTAAATGCGGCTTTAGTAGCATCATTAAATGAAGACGAAATCAGTTTAGATAATGAAGATATTTTGTATGATGAAGAAGCCGTTGATAAATATTTATCCGATTTAAAAACAACGCCAAAATTGAATTAATCAAAAATCAATTCTATTAATTTTTAAAAATAAAAACATGAAAAAACAATTTTTAACAGCACTCTTTTTTGTAGCATCAGTAACGGGTGTTTTTGCACAAAAAAATCAAAATGGTTTAGGAGATAAACAACCCGGAAAAGAAAAAATAAAATCATTGTACATCGCTTTTATTACGCAGGAACTAAACTTAACAGAAACCGAAGCGGAAAAATTTTGGCCAATACATCATCAGTATAGCGAAGATTTATTGGCATCACACAAAGCCGATCAAACAGTTTTAGAAAAAGAAGAAGCCAATTTAAACACCAAGAAAAAATACAATGATAAATTTATTAAAGTGTTAGGTGCCGAAAAAACAAATTTATTCTTTAAAAAAGATAATGAATTCAGAAAGAAAATGGTGGAAAAATTAAAGAAACAACGTTTAAAAAAAATGGAAGAAAAGAGAGGAAAAGGTAAATTCTAATCCTTCAACATTTTTTTAAGTCCTGTAAAGATTTATCCGTTATTGCTTTTGAATAATCTCATTCAACAATTGCTGATTAATTTTTACAGGATATTTTTTTTGTAGTTCTGCAAGCCATTTTTTTTCTACCACTCCTTGGTAATCGTTTATAACCATCCCTCTAGCATCTTCAAAGCTGCGTTGCTCGCCATCATTATAAAATTTTAGGTACTTCATAAATCCTGCTGTTCCATCGCTGTTAATCGTTACTGGTGAATAACTTCCTTCAGAAGCTGAAGAATCTGCATTAATTTGTGTTAGTTCAAATCTTCCGCTATCGCCTTGTAATTCGCCCTGATTTACTTCTACCAATTCTTTCCAATTCACGCCACTTTGTATGCTTTCCTTTGCCGCTTTTGCAATGTCATCAGACACCGCGTTCATAATCAACACATCGGCACTTTTAGACCAGATATATTGATTTTTATGTGCATTATAATATTCGCGCAATCCCACAGAATCCGAAGAGGCTTTTGACCACACGTTTTTCTCCATAATTTCAAACAACAAGTTTCCTTCTTTAAATTCCTGCATTTGATACGCAAAATCTGCATTATAAAACTCAAGATTATTTTTGTAATAATTTAAAGATGCGTATGTTTTAAATTTCTCCCAAAGCATGGCATTGGTTTCCATTTTATACAAATCAGGATTCCCTTTGTAATCTCTAACAAAATTCAACCAATCTTCTCCCGTAGCATTTCCTTTTGTAAAATTGATAAGCACTTTTTTACTGATGGGTTTGGTTGCAGGCGCATCTGGAATTTCAAAATCAAACATCACACTATCCGCAAAATTGTATAGATCTTCCGCCTTTACTGCATTCGTTAATTTGAATCCTATTTTGGTAATGATGTCTTTGGCAAATTTGTCTTTGGCAAATTTTATACGATCATCTTGTTGCAGTTTTTGTTTGATATCGTACAACCAATTGTCATCCGTTTTTGTTGAAGGCGCGGGCGTTTGAGAAAGTCTTTTTAAAATATGTATGCCGAATGAAGTTTGAAATGGCTCAGAAATATCCCCATCTTTATTAAGTCTTATTGCCTCTGATTCAAATACATTATCATACTTCCCCGTTCCAAACTCAGGCAGTTCTCCTCCATTTAAATAAGTCAATTTATCATCACTGATAAATTTTGCAACATTCGAAAAATCTGCCCCATGTCTTAATATGGTATACACAGAATCGGCTTTAGCTTTTAGAACTTGCATAATTGACTCATCTGCATTTTCTGGCGTTGAGAATAATATTTGTGCTATTTTCCATTTACCTACGCTCTTTCTTTTTTCAATTACACTAAACACATGCCATGCTTTTTTTGCACGATACGGACTTGAAGTTTCACCAGGCTTTAATCCGTAAACGATATTTTCATACACATAAGGCAAAGAAAAAACCGTCAAAAATCCCATGTCTGAATAATCAACCAATGGACTTTCTGAATTATTAACCCTTGAATTGGGCATTTTTTTTAGTTGTTCTGAAATCGCTTTAATGGCATTAAATTTTGCCATGCTATCTTCAGGTGACGTGTTTTCATCAATCGTAACAGAATATCTTACAACATGCAAATCCGACAAACTTCTTGTGTACGCTTCGTCTGTAAGGGCATTAAACGTTTTTTCATCACTTAAATAATTTTCAATGATTTGTTTGCGAAAATTATCTACATCCGATTTAAATTGATCTGCCGTATCTAATCTCAACTCCAACGCCTCCATTACCTTCATTTTGAAATTGGCGTATAAATCCACGTATTCCTTAACTGATTTTTCTCTGGTGTTATCTGTTGCAGGTTTATTTTTATTATATGCTTTCAAAAACTCAACCTTACCTATTGAATGCTTACCGTAATTTATTAAGGGTTGCTGAGCAAATAAAGAAATGCCCATCAGCAGGTATGCTGACAACAAAATAATTTTTTTCATTGTTGAAATTTATTAGAAGGATTATGCTTATTTCTCCGAACTATTGCTCCATTTGGCTTTTAATAAATCATTTAATTGCTCCCATCCTAATTTTTTGCCAATGATGCGTTTTTCTTTATCCAATAAAAATAAAGTTGGTGTTTGTATTACATCATATAATTGACGGAAACTTGCTCTTGATTCATCAGCCACTTTTTTCTCCATTGCTTTGGTTTCATAAACATTTACCCAATCGCCAATATTATGTTCTTTTACATAATTTACCCACTCTTTGTATTTTTCATTGTCAGATAAAACCGAATAAATTTTTACCCCATGTGCTTTCCACGATGCCCTGTAAATCGAGTCAATTCTTGGAACCTCTTCTTTACAATGTCCGCAGGTTGGATCCCAAAATATAACCATGGTATAATCTGCATTTAGATTGTATAAATTCATTGATTTTCCAATTGAATCCACCATTTCTAAGTCAGCCGCTTTTACGCCAATTAAATTACTCATTTGCATATACGCCCTTCTAGAAATCGTTTCCATCTGTTTTTCATTCAACCAACTTGATAAACCTTTGCTGTGATATTTTTCAAACAAGTGTACAAAAATCGCATCTTGTCCCATGTATTTTGGCTGAATATATTCATCTGTAAACCAGTTCAACATGAACTTATACATCTCGGGGCAACTACGTGCCAACAATAATTTATAATCCAAATCTTTGATGATGCTATCAGATGATTGAGGCATAATCTCTCTGTAATAACGCTCAAATTTTGGTAAGAAAAATGGTGTTCTTATTACTGATTCATCCATAAATGTCACACCTTCCCAATATTTCTTTTTGTAATAATTGTAATTATCAACAGAATCTTGTCGATTCATTGGTTTCTTAATCAAAATATCTGGCTCTTTCATGGCATAAAGCATGGTAGTCATCATTGACTCTGGATATTTTACCATTATTGAATCTCTGTAATCTATCAGTTCTTTATTGAAACGATTGTAGTTTTCTAGATGTAACGCAGAATCTTTTGCTGTTCTTGAAGCGCTATAAGCCGTGCGTTCGCGTTGTAACAAACCCCCTTTTATACCAACTGTATTTTGGTATTCTTGAAATAAAATGTTTTCTTTTGACCCTGTAATTTTTGGGGTTTGAAGGTTTAAAGTATCAGCTTCAATATTGATTTCTTGTTCTTTACTCACAAAAAAATCAAAAGTGTAGCGTTTACCTGGAAAAACAATGGCATAAATACCAGCAGGAAGCTTTCTATCGCCTTTAAAAATAGCGACTCCTTTTGCGTTCACCACAGCCGAATCTTCGATATTTAAGTTTTTCCCTAGGTGAAAGCACAGGTAAGCAAGACCTTCATTGTAACTAGGTGTTTTTAGGGTTACGATAAAGGATTCTTTTTTTTGAGTTTTTACTTGTTGTGAAAAAGTAATGATGGTTGAAAATAAAAATAGACCGGAAAGTAAAATTTGTTTTCTCATAATTTAAAAATGTTGTCAAATGTATCTAAAATAAAGCGTTTTTTTTTATTTTAAAAAGTTGATACGTAAAATTACAAATCATTAACAAATTAAATTAAACGATTAAAGGTTATTTTTGTGCTGTGCGAAAAAAAAATAAGACCATCATACTTGAAAATATTGAAGTAACCGACTATGCTGCAGAGGGAAAATCATTGGTTCGCCATGAAGGCAAAGTGATTTTTGTATCTGGCGCTATTCCGGGTGATATTGTAAATATTCAGATTGTAAAGAGTAAAAAAGATTGGGCCGAAGGCAGGGCAATTAAAATTGTTGAACCTGCATCAAACAGATTAGCTCCCTTTTGTAAACATTTTGGCGTTTGTGGCGGTTGTAAATGGCAAATGCTTCCTTACGAAAAACAATTGGAATACAAACAACAAGAAGCCGAGCAAAATTTAAAACGAATTGGCAAACTTGATATACAAGATATTTTACCAATCGTTGGCTCCGAAAAAACAACCCAATATAGAAATAAATTGGAATTTACGTTTAGCAATAAGCGCTATCTTACCAATGATGAAATCGACTCCGAAATCAGCATCTCTCCTCAAAATGCACTTGGATATCACGCCCCGCGTATTTTTGACAAAATAATTGATATACAAGAATGCTTTTTGCTGGATGATGTAAACAACCAAATTCGAAATACCATCCGCGATTACGCGAAGTCAAAAGAGTTGGAATTTTACAATATCCGCGATCATACAGGTTGGTTAAGAAATATCATCATTCGCTTTTCAACCACGGGCGAATTGATGGTAAATATTTGTTTGAATTATGAAGACAAAGCCCAAACAAAAGAAATGCTCGATTTTCTTTTATTGAAAGTTCCGTCGATTACAACTTTACTCTATACCATCAACCCAAAATGGAACGATACGATTTATGATTTAACGCCTGTAGTGTACTATGGCAAAGGGTTTATCATGGAAAAACTGGGATCATTAAATTTCATGATTAGTCCAAAATCATTTTTCCAAACCAACACCAAGCAAGCGGAAAAACTATATGATGTTACGAAGTCGTTTGCGGGACTAACAGGCCAAGAAATTGTGTATGATTTATATTGTGGTACGGGAAGCATCGGACTATTTGTAAGTGAAGGGGCTAAAAAAATAATTGGTGTAGAAGTGATTGATGATGCGATTGAAGATGCGAAAAAAAATGCAGCACTTAACAACATTAACCATGCGGAATTCTTTGCTGGTGATGTAATTAAAATATGTAATGATGCATTTTTTACTACCCATGGAAAACCAGATGTAGTTATAACCGATCCGCCAAGAGCTGGCATGCACGAAAAGTTGGTGATAAAATTATTAGAAATGGAGGCCCCAAAAATTGTGTATGTAAGTTGCAATACTGCCACACAAGCCAGAGATCTTGCACTATTGTCGGAAAAATATCAAGTAGAAAAAGTACAACCGGTAGATATGTTTCCGCATACCCATCATATTGAATGTGTGGTGTTGCTTACATTAAAACCAAATGATTAACACTTAACTTTAAAAAATGGAATTTAGAAGTTTACATAGAGATACCCCAATAGTTTTAAATCTTATCATCATTAATACCATTGTTTATGTGGCGCAACTGGCTTTGGGGGGAACTGGGAATGAAAATACGATCAATGATTTTTTTGCATTACACCACTACAAAGCTGATGTATTCCAACCATACCAATTGGTAACGCACATGTTTATGCATGGTAGCTTTTTTCATTTGTTATTCAATATGTTTGGTTTGTGGATGTTTGGAGCATTGATGGAAAAACTTTGGGGACACAAAAGATTTTTAATTTTTTATTTGATTTGTGGACTAGTAGCAGGATTTGCACAAATGGCCAGTTATGCTTATAGCAATTGGAATAATGACCATTTTTTCATGACACCAGAATATTTGGAAGCGTATCAAAATATGCTCTCTGCTAATGCCACAGTTGGGGCTTCTGGAGCAATCATGGGTGTTTTAGCAGCTTACGCATTTACATTTCCCAATACACAATTGTATATTTTTCCAATACCATTTCCCATTAAAACCAAATGGGCTTTAACTGGGTTAATTGCATTTGATATATTTGGAGGGGTGTATAATTCAGGCGATAATGTGGCGCATTTTGCACATGTTGGCGGCGCTATTGCTGGATTATTGATTGTTATTTTCTGGAACAAAACAAATAAAAAAACTTTTTTTTAAATGGGAGAATCAGACAGATACATAGAGTATAAAAATCAGAAGAGAAATATTTTGCGCTTTGGAAGCGACAATAATGCGTT
>CANFUJ010000107.1 GCA_947450165.1 Chitinophagaceae bacterium | reverse complement strand
TGATTTTTAAATGAGGAATGACCAATAATGCCATAAATGAAAGGGTCATGAATGGCGCACTTAAATGGCTACCCAATTCCTTTTTTGAAAAATGATCTATTTCGGTATAAGCATCAGCAACTTTATATCCATCTTCATTACTCATCAATCCGGCCACAGGAAGTTTTAATAGTTTTATTTCGGTTTCATCTACAGCACTAACGCCACCACCTGCATGTATAATGGCATTCACCGCTTTGCAAATAGATTCATCATCAACCCCAACGGCAACAATATTATGACTATCATGAGCTACAGAAGATGCTAATGCACCCTTCTTTAAGCCAATATTTTTAATAAATGATTTTGCAATTGGTGCATTTTTATATCTGTTTACGACAACAATTTTCAAAATGTCGTTTTCTACATCAGCAACAATTTTATCATTCACAACTTTTGGAGAAACCAATAATTTATTGGTAATCAATTGACCATCTAATGCTTCTATCGCATGTATATTTTTTTCTCCATTAAAATTAATTTCAAAATCAGATGCAATCTTTTCTTCACAATCAAATTGATTGATAATTGATGCGGGTGTTGTTTGAATTAAAGATTTTCCGTTTTCTGCTACAAGCATTCCGTTAATGAAAGTTTGCACCACTTCAAATTCAATCAAATCTTTTAATACAATAAAATCTGCAGCATCATTTACTTTTAATAATCCAACATCCATTTTATAATGCTCAACCGGATTGATACAAGCAGCTTTTAATATTTTAAAAATGTCGATTCCGCATTTCACAGCTCTCGCACATAATGTATTGATATGTCCTAAGGCAAGACTATCCGGATGTTTATCATCACTGCAAAACATCATCATATCTGAGTGATCATGCATTAAATCGATAAGTGCGTCAAAGTTTTTGGCGGCACTTCCTTCTCTGATGAGAATTTTCATGCCGTATTTTAATTTATCCATTGCTTCTGCAGCAGTAAAACATTCATGATCGGTGCTTATTCCAGCATCTATATATTTTTTTGCATCTGCTCCCATCAATCCTGGAGCGTGGCCATCTATAACTTTATTGTATTTTTTGGCACTTGCTATTTTTTGCATCAGTTCTTCATCACCATTTAACACACCCGGAAAATTCATGACTTCGCTTAGGTATTTTATTTCAGGAAGTTGCAACAATTGATCGACATCGTTTGCGTTTAATGTTGCTCCAGCGGTTTCGAAAATGGTTGCTGGTACACAACTTGGCGCACCAAACGTACATTTGAATGGTACTGTTTTACTATTTTCAATCATGTATTTTACGCCTTCAATACCACAGACATTCGCAATTTCATGGGGGTCGCTGATGGTACCAACCGTTCCATGTACAACGGCAAGTTTGGCAAATTCTGATGGGACCAACATCGAACTTTCAATATGTACATGACTATCTATAAACCCAGGCAGAATATAATTTTCACCTTGTTTCGATTCGCCTTCTTTGGTAATTGAACTTATTTTTTCGCCTTCGATTTGAACAGTTCCCCAAAAAATATTTGCGGAGTGAATATCTACAATGTTGCCCGTTATGGAAAAATGATTCATGCTTGTTTTTTAATAAATCTAAACATTTTATTGATTCTATTATTCTACAAAAATTAATATTTATAATTTACATTCGCAACACAATCTATTTTATATGTTAATCAAAGGATTTAATTTTTTATTAGGACCATTTTTTAATGCCCAAAAAGCACGTATCAATTACTCTTTAAATTATTTAAATAGAAAAAGAGATTACGATAGAAATTATTTAGATTATATCCGACTTTCAACATTGGAACTCGTTTCCAATCAAATTGAATCATCTAATTTGTCGGGCGCTGTGGCCGAATTGGGCGTTTATAAAGGAAAGTTTGCTCGTTATATAAACCAATATTTCCCTAAAAGAAAATTATATCTTTTTGATACATTTAAAGGTTTTGATGAAGCAGATATTAAAACAGAACAATCCAATAATTTTTCTCACGGCGATCAGGACTTTAGTAATACTTCTGTAAAAAAAGTATTAGAAATAATGCCTCATCCCAATCAATGCATCATTAAAGAAGGGTTTTTCCCAGAAACAGCAAAAGGACTTGAAGAAACATTTGCTTTTGTAAGTATTGATACTGATTTGTATGATCCTATTTACAACGGACTTCAATATTTTTATCCAAGACTAGTTAAAGGAGGATATATTTTTATTCACGATTTTAATAATGATGCCTATTTAGGTGCGAAGCAAGCGGTGATAAAATTTTGTGCGGAAAACAACATCAGTTTTGTTCCCTTACCAGATAGTTGTGGAAGTGCTATAATTACAAAATAATTATTCATTTAATAAATCTGGTCTTCTCAATCTTGTTCTTTCCAAAGATTGTTCAGTACGCCATTGATCAATGTTTTTGTGGTTGCCACTCATCAATACTTCTGGCACTTTCCAGCCTTTATAATTTTCGGGTCGGGTATAAACAGGCGGTGCCAATAAGTCGTCTTGAAATGAGTCGCTTAATGCAGATGTTTCATCATTTAAAACCCCTGGAATTAATCGTCCAATGCTATCCGTTAGTACAGCTGCTGCAAGCTCTCCACCACTCAAAACATAATCACCTATTGAAATTTCTTTTGTTACAAAATGGTCCCTAAATCTTTGGTCAATGCCTTTGTAATGACCACAAATCATCAATAAATTCTTTTTCAGAGAAAGTTGATTCGCCATTTTTTGATTGAGTGTTTCACCATCGGGGGTTAAAAAAATTACTTCATCATACTGTGTAGTTTTCTGCAGCGCTTCTAAAGCATTTACCAATGGCTCAATCATGATGACCATGCCTGCACCTCCGCCAAATGGATAATCATCTACTTGCGCCCTTGCATATGTGGTGTATTCGCGTAAATTAATAACGTTTACTTCAAGCAATCCTTTTGTTTGCGCACGTTTCATAATCGAATGCGAAAATGGTCCACTTAATATTTCAGGAACAACTGTTATAATATCAATCTTCATTATTTTAATTAAATGGTGCTTTATACATCTAAAAATTCATCTAAATCTCGTTTGTCTTTTTTGGTTGGTCTTCCCACTTTACTTTGTCTTTTACCAGTTTGGAAAAATGCCGCCTCAAATTTAATTCTGTCTGTTTCTTCGACTGGTGTAATATCCGAATAATATTTTATGGCTTCCGAATATTGAACCCTAGTATGCAATAATCCCACTACTTTTATCAACCATTTTTTTTCACTCGTTCTGATTTCATATTCTTCTCCAATTTGAACACTTCTTGCAGGTTTCAAACTGTTTCCATTCAATTTTACTTTTCCTTTATCACAAGCTTCTGCTGCCAATGATCTGGTTTTAAATAAACGTATAGACCAAAGGTATTTGTCTAACCTGAGTTTTGCTGATTCCATAGTATTCATGTAAAACAAATTTAAGTTTCTTTTTTCTATAAGCGTGAATTGACTAAGTATTTACTAATTTTATTCTTTAATTTTTACTGAAAATATATTGATATGCGCATTTTAAAAATTTCTATTGTTTTTGTCTTGTTTTTGTTTGCTATTATTCAAAATTCTGTTGCACAAAGAAAAGGCATTGTATGGGCAAAAGATGGGTTGAGTTATCTGAAAATAGTGGATGGAGAAATTGTAAAAGTGGATGTTAAAAAAGAATCCCAAACGGTTGTACTTTCAAGCGCACAATGCACCCCTTTTGGAAGTAATACACCTTTATTGATAGAAAGTTTTTCATTCAATATAGATAACACTAAGATTTTACTTTATACCAATGCTGCAAAAGTTTGGAGATATAAAACTAGGGGAGATTATTGGGTATATGATATCGCTTCAAATAAGTTGCATCAACTTGGGAAAAATTTACCAGCGCAATCATTGATGTTTGCAAAGTTCTCGCCCGATGGTAAGCAAGTAGCTTATGTGAGTGAGCACAATATATTTTCGGAAGATTTGGCGACAAATAAAATTAAGAAACTAACGATTGACGGTACACGAAAGTTAATAAATGGTACATTCGATTGGGTGTACGAAGAAGAGTTTGGCTGTAGAGATGGATTTCGTTGGTCCCCAGATAGTAAGTCTATTGCTTATTGGCAAATTGATGCCAATAAAATCAGGGATTATTATATGCTTAACACAACAGATTCTGTGTATTCAAAAATTATTCCAGTAGAATATCCAAAAGTAGGCGATGCGCCATCTTCTGCTAAAATAGGTGTTGTTTTATTGGCAAATGGTGTAACAAAATGGATGAAGATTGAAGGCGACTCAAGACAAAATTATTTAACCAGAATGGAGTGGAGTGGTGTTAATGAAATTATCGTTCAGCAGATAGATAGAAGACAACAAGAAAGCAAATTGATATATTGCAATACAGCTGATGGAAATGCAAAAACTTTTTGGGCTGAAAATGATAAGGCATGGGTGGATATGAATACTGATAATCCGGTAGGTTGGAATTGGATAAACAACAAACAAGATTTTTTATGGGTAAGTGAAAAAGATGGATGGCGCCATATTTATAAAATAAGTAAAGATGGAAAAACCACTTCATTAATTACAAAAGGTAATTTTGACATCGGCGAAATCAAAGCAATAGACGAGGCGAATAACTATGTTTATTTCACTGCATCTCCGGATAATGCAACGCAACTTTATTTGTATCGTATAAAAATAAATGCACCCGCTGGTAAAGCTTCTAAAGAAGAAGCAATGGAATTATTGAGTAATGGAGTATTAAAAGGTACTCATGATTATGACATTTCTCCTAATGCAAAAATAGCTTTACATCGCTTTAGCAATCACAATACTCCACCGATTTCAGAATGGGTGGAATTTCCAGAAAATACGCCAACAAATTCGCGCGGATCTATTTTGAAAAACATAAAAACGGATCCTGCAATTCAAGTTGAATACATAAAGTTGTTAACTGCCGATAACATAGAACTTGATGCATGGATAAATAAGCCGAAAAATTTCAATCCCAATAAAAAATATCCGCTTGTGGTTTATGTGTATGGTGAGCCAGCAGCAAAAACAATTGATGATGAATATGGAAACCACGAAAACTTCTTGTACAGTGGAAGTATGTCGGAAGATGGGTATATTCAGGTTGCCTTAGACAACAGGGGAACGCCTTCTTTAAAAGGTGCTGCTTGGAGAAAAGCAATTTATAGAAGAAATGGTCAGATCAACATTCGCGATATGGCAATGGGTGTAGTCAAATTAATAGAAACATCACCTTTTATTGATACATCTAGAGTTGCAGTATGGGGATGGAGTGGAGGAGGGTCATCTACTTTAAATTTACTCTTTCAATTTCCAAGTATATTTAAAACAGGAATTTCTATTGCACCGGTTACCAATTTGTTGTTTTACGACAATATTTATACCGAGCGCTACATGGGCTTGCCTCAAGAAAACATGCAAGATTTCATAAAAGGTTCACCTATAACACATGCAAAAGGGTTAAGCGGAAATCTATTATTGGTGCATGGTACAGGCGATGATAATGTGCATTACAGCAATGCAGAATCATTAATAAATGAGTTGATCAAATACAACAAACAATTTCAATTCATGCCTTATCCCAATAGAACACATAGCATCAGTGAAGGAGAAGGCACGTTTGAACATTTATCTACTTTGTACACCAATTATTTAAGAAACCATTGTACGCCAGGAGGAAAGTAGGTTAGATGATGGATGCTTGATACTATATACTGGATTTAATTTCGTTCCAATTTGACCATTCAACACCAAACGCCAAACACCAAACACCAAACACCAAACACCAAACACCAAACACCAAACAATAAACCCTTTAACTAACTCTTCCAGGGTAAACTTCTAATGCTTTTTCCAGGCAGTCGATTGCTTGATGGATGGATTCTACATTCAACACATAAGCCAATCGAACTTCATTTTTGCCTAAACCTGCGGTAGCATAAAAGCCCGTTGCTGGAGCGAGCATAATTGTAGCATTGTTATAACTGAAAGATTCTAGCAACCACTGGCAAAAAACATCGCAATCATCAATGGGTAATCTTGCCATCGCATAAAAAGCACCACCTGGATTGGGGCAAAAAACGCCAGGTATTTTATTTAGTCTTTCAACTATGGTATCTCTTCTTAATTTGTATTCGGCTTTGGTTATATCAAAATAATCATCTGGCAAATCAACCGCTGCTTCACCGAGTAGTTGTGCATAATATGGAGGACTTAATCTGGCTTGTGCAAATTTCATAGCAGCATTAAGTACTTCTTTATTTTTAGTTACAAATGCGCCAATCCTTCCACCACAAGCACTATATCTTTTACTGATGGTGTCCATCAAGATAACATTATTCTCGGCACCATTCAAATGCATAGCACTGGTATGTTTTGCTTCATAACAAAACTCTCTATAGGCTTCATCTGCAAAAAGAAACAAATTGTGTTTGATTACAATCGCTTCAAGAATTTTCATTTCCGCTTCACTATATAAATAACCGGTTGGATTATTTGGGTTGCAAATCACAATTGCCTTGGTTTTCGAAGTGATTGCTTTTTCAATTTCTTCCATTTTGGGCAAATCGAATCCGGTTTCAATTTTACTGCTAATGGGCACTACTTTTACACCTGCCTGAACAGCAAATCCATTGTAATTTGCATAGAAAGGTTCGGGAATAATTACTTCGTCACCGGCATCCAAACAAGCCATAAATCCAAATAAAATTGCCTCGCTTCCACCTGTAGTTACTATAATTTCAGAAGCATCTACATGGATATTATTTTTAGCATAGTATTGAACCAGTTTTTTTCTATAGCTTTCATTTCCTGCGCTATGGCTATATTCTAACACGTTGAAATCTGCATTTCTAACAGCGTCCAAACAAGATTTTGGGGTTTCAATATCTGGTTGTCCGATGTTTAAATGAAATACATTAATTCCTTTTTTTTTCGCAGCTTCTGCAAATGGAACCAATTTTCTAATGGGAGAAGCGGGCATCATTTCCCCACGATGACTAATTTTTAACATGGTGCAAATATATGTTTTTCAAATAAAAAGAAAGGGTAGTAAAGAAGTCCAATTTTTTTGGGGAAGTAAAAAGTAATAAGTGAAAAGTAATAAGTGAAAAGTAATAAGTGAAAAGTAATAAGTGAAAAGTAAAAAGTGAAAAGTAAAAAGTGAAAAGTAAAAAGTGAAAAGTAAAAAATCCTACCTACTGTTTTGACTTTTGAACTTCTGTTTAACATGTTTGAATGTTTTTTATAAATTGGTTCATTTTTTTAATTTCAATGCATTAATATTCAATAACTTGCACTGCTTAAATCAAACAAATGACTGTAATTATTGTATTTTTTCTAACCCATTGGTTTTTATCTCTTTTTTTACATACTTTTTTTCTGCATCGATTTGCTTCTCATAAAATGTATGAAACCAGTAAGAACTGGGAAAGATTTTTTTATTTGAGTACTTGGTTTGTTCAAGGGTCATCTTATTTAATTCCAAGAGCTTATGGCGTAATGCATCGCATGCATCATGAGTACAGCGATAGTGAGGAAGATCCACACTCTCCTCATTTTTTTAAAGATGTTTATCAAATGATGATGAGCACAAAAAATATTTATCATTCATTCATAAAAAATGAAAGAATACCCGATGGAAAATTTACAAAAGATTATTTGCCGGTTTGGGAAAAGTTAGACAAATTTGGCGATCATAATTTCACAAGATTATTTTTCATATTGTCTTATACTGCAGTTTATGTAGTGTATGCGCCAAGTTTTTGGTGGTATTTACTTTTACCCATTCATTTTTTAATGGGGCCAGTTCAAGGTGCCATAGTAAATTGGTGCGGACATAAATATGGCTATAGAAATTTTAATAGTGAAGATCAAAGTAAAAATACCACTCCTTGGGGAATTCTTTTGATGGGTGAGCTATTTCAAAATAATCACCACCATGCTAAACACGATGCAAATTTTGCTAAAAAATGGTACGAATTTGATATGACTTACTTTATAATGAAAGGGTTAAATACAGTAGGTATTATCAAGATTAATAAATTGTCCAGCTAGCCTTTTGCTTTCAGTTTACAATTAAATAGGTTTTCAATCCTTCATTAATTTATCCAATTTCTAATTGCATCATTACTTTTTCGAATTGAGTAATGATGTCAGGAAATCTTATGCGTTTTTATTGGATAGCCTGTATTCATTCCTTAATTTTCAATTGATTCAATTGGTTTTTAAATTTTAATAAATGCCATCCAGTATCCGGTATCAAATATCCAGCATCTGGAATCTCGCATTTCTAAATCGGCTTTGAATTGAGTTTAATGGAATAATGTTCCTATCACAATTTTATCGGTATTTGAAAGCTATTATCAATTTTAATTTATTTAAAATAAAAAGCCCCGCAAATTGCAGGGCTTTAAAATTATTTTAATAAAATAAATTATGGCTTTTTAGTTGTTTTCTTAGCTGGCGCTTTTTTAGCTGGTGTGGCAACTGCTTCTGTTGATTTAACTACTGGAGCTTCTATTTTAGCAGGCTCAGTTGCTGGAGCTGTTGTAGCAGCATCTTCATTTTTTAAAACCTCACCTTTAATGGTAATTGGTCTCATATCATAACCTGCAAATTTTACATTCAAACGCTTTTCAAACATACCAACATTTTTAGCGTTATATGTTGCTTTGATAAAGCCCGTTTTTCCTGGAGCAATTGGTTCTTTAGTGTAGTCTCCAATTGTGCATCCACAAGT
>CANFUJ010000106.1 GCA_947450165.1 Chitinophagaceae bacterium | reverse complement strand
GGCTAAAACTATCAATGACAAATTAATACCTGCATATCAATTGATGTTTGCTGAAAACAATCCTGCTGGGGTTAAGGGCTTTCTTGCAGAAATGGGATTGATTGAAAATGAATTGCGTTTGCCACTTGTATCTTTAAGTTTGCCAATTCAACAAGGCATCAAAGCGTACCTTCAAAAAGACATTTTTTAGATTTTATAACAACTCCCTTCTATCGCTAAAATAGTGTTTTCAAATACAGCTTTGGCCTCAATTAAGAATTGGTCCAAAGTATCGTATTTTGAAGAAAAATGACCAATCATCAATTGTTTTACCCCGGCTAGTTTGGCTATGGTTGCGGCTTGTTCGGTAGTGCTATGATGTCTGTCTTTGGCTTTTTGCTCCATATCTTTCAAATAAGTTGTTTCGTGATACAACAAATCAACACCTTTTACAATTTCAACTAGTCGAGTATCAAATATGGTGTCAGCACAATAAGCATAACTTTTGGCTGCGCTGTTCGCAATGGTTACCGCTTCATTGGGAATTATTGTTCCTTTTTTTGTAATGTAATCTTCTCCTTTATGCAATTGGTTGTAAAAAGAAGCGGGGATTTCATATGCTTTGGCCTTTTCTGAATCTACAGTTCTTGGGTTCTTTTTTTCTCGAAATAAAAATCCCCAGCATTCAATTTTATGGTCAACTTTAAATGTTTCAACCATAATTTTATTCGTATCTGCAATTTTGCCTTCTTCTTTTAATGAATGAAAATAAATGGGATATGGGAGATCGATATTTGCAGATTTCAATTGAATTTGAATGATGTCATCTAACAACGCAGGTCCAAAAATGTGAAGATCCTGTGTCCTTCCCAATAGCCCCATACTCGTTATCAGTCCAATTAGTCCAAAATAATGATCGCCATGTAAATGTGAAATAAAAATGTGTGATATTTTGCTTCGTTTAATTTTAAACTTAGCCATTTGCATTTGCGTTCCTTCGCCACAATCAATTAAAAAACTATTGTCTTGGTCTTGCAAAACTTGAGCAGTAGGAAATCTGCCAAAAGCAGGTAACGCTGAATTATTTCCTAAAATGGTAATGTTTAACAAGATGGTTCGTTTTTAATTGTGATTTTTTAATTTTCGTCAAATCCATTTAGTAGCTCACGTTCTATCTCTTCCATTTGAACAATATCCCAAGCTTCACTTTCTGATGGCGTAACGTTCATGGTATCTAATAATTCCAGCGCTTCTAATTGATTCAAAATACTTTTACTGATTCCACAAATTACAAAGGAATGATTATCGTTATAAAACTTTTGCTGCATGTCATATATCATAGTCAACACAGAATCGTCAATTTTTTCAACCGATTGTAAATTCAATATTGCATGTGGAATTGGTTTTGATAATTGAAAAGACAAAGATTTGTAAAGCTCATCTGACATATTAGCAGTGATTTCGTTTACTTCTGGCGTAATTACGCAAAATTTTTCTTTGGTATCTATTTTGACATTCATAAATAAGTTGTTTGAAATGTTGAAAATAAAAAGAAAAAAGGGAAATAAGTATTTCGAACCAATTTTTTAATGAGATACTTGAAAATAAAAACCTGATATACTTTTTTTCACAGTAAATTGTATCAAAAATCAGTACGATTATAAAAAAAACAGTTTAACTTTTCAACATATCAACAATTTGATTTTGTACAGACTAAACGGACATAAATAATCGTTATCATTGTATCACTTAAAAACTACTTTCATGGATAATAATTTTTCAGCACAAGTAAAAGAAATCATTTCATATAGTCGTGAAGAAGCCTTAAGACTTGGGAACGACTTTATTGGAACAGAGCATCTGGTTTTGGGCTTAATAAGAGAAGGTGAAAACACCGCTGTTAAAATTCTTAAATCGCTAAATATTGACTTATACGAATTGCGAAAAGAAATTGAAATGGCGGTTAAGGATAAATCAGGAAAAAACATTGCAAACATCAATTCATTGCCTTTAACCAAACAAGCAGAGAAGGTTATAAGAATTACTGTTCTTGAAGCAAAGACTTTGAAAAGTGCTTTGGTAGAAACAGAACATTTGATGTTGTCTATTTTAAAAAATAAAGAAAATATTGCTACTCAAATTTTGAATCAGTTTGAAGTAGATTATGATATTTTCAAAACGGATTTGGGCTTTGTAACCAGTAAGCCACCTCAAGCAGAGTTTAATGAAGAAGAGGATTTTGATGACGAACGCAAACAATATGGTCAACAGCCTAAAGGTGGAAAGCCAGGTGCTGCAACCATAAAAACTAAAACACCAGTACTTGATAATTTTGGTAGAGATATTACTCGACTTGCAGAAAATGGCTCACTTGATCCAATTGTTGGTCGTGAAGTTGAAATTGAAAGGGTTTCTCAGATTTTATCCAGAAGAAAAAAGAATAATCCCATTTTAATAGGTGAACCAGGAGTTGGTAAAACAGCCATTGTAGAAGGTTTAGCATTAAGAATTGTTCAAAGAAAAGTTTCTAGGGTTTTGTTTGACAAGCGAGTTGTTAGTTTAGACCTTGCCGCATTGGTTGCAGGTACTAAATACCGTGGTCAATTTGAAGAGCGTATGAAAGCCATTATGAACGAGCTTGAAAAAAATAGAGATGTGATTTTATTCATAGATGAAATTCATACCATTGTTGGAGCTGGAGGAGCAAGTGGTTCTTTAGATGCTTCAAATATTTTTAAACCAGCTTTGGCGCGTGGTGAGTTACAATGTATTGGTGCATCAACACTTGATGAATACCGCATGCATATTGAAAAAGATGGTGCATTAGACAGAAGATTTCAGAAAGTTTTGATAGAACAACCTTCTGTTGAAGAAGCTATTGAAATCTTGACCAACATTAAAAATAAATACGAAGATTTCCATAATGTAACATATAGCAGAGAAGCAATTGAAGCATGTGTGAAAATGAGCGATCGTTACATGACAGATAAATTGTTACCAGACAAAGCCATCGATGTACTTGATGAAGTTGGAGCAAGAAAACACATCAAAAATATTAATGTACCAGAAAATATCATCGATCTTGAAAAGAAAATCGAAGATATAAAGTTGGAGAAAAACAAAGTGGTTAAGAGCCAAAACTTTGAAGAAGCTGCGGCATTAAGAGATACTGAAAAGCGTTTGCAAGAAGATTTAGAAAAAGCAAAAAATGAATGGGAAGCAGAAAGTAAAAACAAACGTTTCCCAATTGAAGAAGAAGATATTGCCGAAGTTGTTTCAATGATGACCGGTATTCCAGTTAAGCGAATGGTGCAAGCAGAAACAGATAAATTGCGTCGTATGGCAGAAGATTTAAATGCTGCTGTAATTGGACAAGATGATGCTATTGCAAAAGTTGTAAAGGCTATTCAGCGTAATCGAATCGGATTAAAGGATCCTAAAAAACCAATTGGTACCTTTATTTTCTTAGGTCCTACTGGTGTGGGTAAAACAGAATTGGCGCGTTCATTAGCCAAGCACATGTTTGATAGCGAAGACGCACTTATTAGAATTGATATGAGTGAATACATGGAGAAGTTTACGGTAAGTAGATTGATTGGTGCGCCTCCAGGATACGTGGGTTATGAAGAAGGAGGCCAACTTACAGAACGTGTGCGCAGAAAACCATACAGTGTCATTTTATTGGATGAAATAGAAAAAGCTCATCCAGACATCTACAATATTTTATTACAAGTTTTAGATGATGGTCAATTAACGGATGGTTTAGGTAGAAAAATTGACTTTAAAAATACGATGATCATCATGACTTCGAATATTGGTGTGCGTCAGTTGAAAGATTTTGGTGATGGCGTAGGGTTTGCAACACAATCTCGTCAAGATAATCAAGATGAAAATAATAAATCGATTATCGAAAAAGCGTTAAAACGTACGTTCAGTCCAGAGTTTTTAAATAGAATTGATGATGTAATTATCTTCAACTCTTTATCAAAAGAAAACATCCACCAAATAATCGACATCTTGATGAAAGGTGTTATGAAAAGATTGGTTAATCTAGGATTCTCACTCGAATTGGCAGAAGATGCAAAGGATTTCATTGCCGATAAAGGATATGATAGTCAATTTGGTGCAAGGCCATTACATCGTGCCATTCAAAAGTATTTGGAAGATCCTTTAGCAGAAGAGATTTTAAACATGACCATTAAGCCAGGTGATACAATGTTGGCAGAATTGGATAAGGAAAACGGGAAAATTACTTTTAGAATTAAAGAAGAAGTAAAGAAAAAAGAAAAAAAATCTCAATCGTAGAATAAGGATTTAATTATTTCAATACGCCTCAATTCGGGGCGTATTTTTTTTGTTGACACGATTTTTGTTGACACGAAGGCAAAAAGGAGTTTAAACACGAATTCGCGTAAACGCGATTTTTTAGACACGAAAGCACGAAGTCGCCAAGACACAAAGTTTTTTTAAAACGAATATGCAAAATGCTGGAAAGTGATTCCAACGTTTTGAACCTTTTGAACGCATTGAACCTCTCAAACCTCACAAACCTCTCAAACCTCTTTCCCCTAATTCCCTATATTTGCGTTACTTTACAAGGTTTTAAACGAATTGATTAAGATGAAAAAAATCATTGTTACAATAGATGGCTGGTCTTCTTGTGGTAAAAGTACTTTGGCAAAACAATTGGCTAAAAAATTAGGCTATGTCTATATAGATAGTGGTGCAATGTATAGAGCAATTACGCTTTATTTTCTTAGAAATCATATTGACTGGTCGAATGAAAATGATGTGTTGAATGCATTGAATTGTATTCGCTTACACTTTGAGTATAATCCAGAAACTCAATTGGCTGAAATTTTCCTAAACAACGAAAATGTTGAATATGTAATTAGGGATATGGTGGTGGCTGAAAAAGTAAGTGAGGTTGCTGCAATTCCTGCGGTTAGAACTTTTGCAGTACAACAACAAAAATACATGGGCGAAAAAAAAGGCATTGTAATGGATGGTAGAGATATTGGTACCACTGTTTTTCCTGATGCGGAATTAAAAATATTTATGACTGCCGATATACTGATTCGGGTAGAGAGAAGATTTTTAGAAATGCAAATTAAGAATCCAAATGTCACTTTTAAAGAAGTACAATCCAATTTACAAATGCGCGATCAGATTGACTCTACGAGGGAAGTGAGCCCACTTAAAATGGCTGCTGATGCAATACTTTTAGATAACTCTAAACTTACAATGGAACAACAACTTGATTTTGCTTTGAAATTGATTCAAGAAAAATTATACTGATTGTAAATAAGTTTTTACTTCATCTTCTGGTATAAAATAACCTGCTATTTTTTCAATAACTTTTTCAACCAAAGCATCTGGGCAACTCGCTCCGCTAGTCATTAGTATTCTAATGGGCTGCTTTTTTGGTAAATAATCTGTTGTAATTAACTCGATTTTTTTATGAAAATTAAAATGTTCAATGGAATCTTTTGATATTATTCTATCTGGATGGTCTATATAAAATGTTTGCAGCTTTTCCTCGCATAGCTCCACCAAATGTGATGTGTTGCTGCTGTTGTAGCCGCCAACTACAATAGCTAAATCTGCTTCTTGTTGCAACAAGCCGTAAACAGCAGATTGGTTATCATTTGTTGCATAACAAAGCGTGTCTCTTGTTTCTGCAAAATGTTCCTGCACATTTGAATCATTCAATCCAAACTTTTCAATCATTGTTGTTTTTAAAAAATCAGCGATGGCTTGTGTATCGCTTGCCAACATGGTGGTTTGGTTTACAACGCCAATTTTTGATAAATGTTTTTCAGCATCAAAACCTTCAGAATATCTGCCTGCAAAAACAGTATAGAAATTTCCAATCGGCTCTTTACCCAAAATGAAATTTGACAAAATTTCGGCATCTCTCATATCGTTCAAAACCAAGCTGGGTGCATTTTTAGCAGCATGCGAAAAAGTAGCACGCGTTTCTTCATGAGTAGGTTTTCCATGTATGATAACGCTGTAATCTTTATTGGCAATTTGCTCACTTCTATTCCAAACTTTTTCTACAAATGGACAAGTTGTATTGTATTTTTCTATTGAAATGCCCAACGCAATTAGTTTTGATTCTATTTCAAGTGTAGTGCCAAATGCAGGAATAATTACTACATCATCTTTTGTTAGTGATTCAAAAGGAATGATGGTTTTGCCTGATGTATCTTGTAAAAATTGAACCCCAAGATTTAATAAATCTTTGTTTACAGAGGGATTGTGAATCATCTCACTCAACAAAAAAATACGCTTCCCCGCATTCTCTTCAATTGTTTTAAAAGCGATTTCTATGGCATTTTCAACACCATAGCAGAATCCGAAATGTCGCGCCAAATAAATTTCCAACTTGCCAAAGTTGAGAAGCGCAGGCGTGAAATCCTTCTTCATTTTATCTGAAGCTTTTCTTTTTTCTTTAATTGAACTTATAAATTGGCTTCTGTATGTAAATGGAATTGTAAATTGCTTCATAATGATTTGATATGCGTTTCAAAGGTACAAACTTGATTTTAAGTTTCTTCAACTTTTGACTTAATCAATTTGTTTTTAAATCAAACAATCCATGACAAAAAATATTTCATTACTACAATCGTTGGATAGAGCTACCATTTACGAAGTCAACATCCGTCAATATACAAAGGAAGGAACAATTGAAGCCTTTATTCAACATTTGTCTCGATTAAAAAAAATGGGAGTTGATATCATTTGGTTGATGCCAATGCATCCAATTGGTAAAAAGAATCGAAAGGGTAGTCTTGGAAGCTATTACAGCATTAGTGATTTTACAGATATTAATCCTGAATTTGGAACTAAATTGGATTTCAAAAAATTAGTTGATGAAATTCATGCGTTAGAGATGAAAGTGATCATGGATTGGGTAGCCAATCATGCATCATGGGATAATGTTTGGACAAATAACCATCCTGATTTTTTTGCCAGAAATGAAGATGGTGAGTTTTTATCGCCTTACGACTGGACAGATGTTATTCAAATCAATCATGAAAATGAGCTTGCGCATGATGCTTTGTGCGAAGCCATGTGTTATTGGGTAAAAGAATTTGATATTGATGGTTTTAGGGCTGATTTGGCGCATTTAACGCCAGTGCATTTTTGGGTTAAAGCAAGAGCGCTTTCAGAATACATTAAGCCCAATCTTATTTGGTTGGCAGAATCTGATGATGTGAATTACGTAGCAGCCTTTGATATATTTTTCTCTTGGAAATGGATGCATAAAACTGAAATTTTTTTCAAACATCATTTAAGCATATCGGAACTTATTGATGTACTGTTTCAGCAAAATGAACCATTCCCCTCACATGTTAAGCAATTGTATTTTACATCCAATCATGATGAAAATAGTTGGAATGGAACTGAGTTTGAAAAGTATGGAATTTATGCAAAAGCATTGGCCGTTTTTTCTTTCTTTTATCCGAATGGGGTACCATTGATATATTCAGGGCAGGAAGTGGAAAATAAAAAGCGCCTTCATTTTTTTGATAAAGATGAAATTGATTGGAAAATAGAAAGTTATTCTATGGATTTTTATCAAAGGTTATCATTCACAAGAAAACATCTCAAGACTAATGATAAACTTGAATTTATTCCTTTTGAAGAAAAAATATTGGCTTTTAAAAGAGGCGATTATTCTGGATCTGCTTATGTTTTTTTAAATCTAGATGATAAACAAGTCCATATAAATTACCCATTGCCTCAAGGTATTTATTATAATATTTTTGATGAAACTCAATCTGAAATTCAATCAAATTTATCTGCACAATTATATCCTGGTGATTTTATCATACTCGTTTCAAAATAAAAAAATCCCCATCTTTTGAATGGAGATTTTTGATGTTATTTATTTTCGTCTAAGTTTATGGGGTATTCATAGAGCCCATCATAACCAGGATAAAATCCGCTAATGGTTATAGTATTTTCTTGAGCAATTAATTTCCTCATTTCATCAACAGACTTTACGTCTTTGTCATTTATTTTTAGAATAATAAAACCGTCTTTCATTCTGGTTTGATCGAATATAGCCCCACTGTTTATTTTCTTAACTATTACACCACCTTCAATACCATAATCCTTTGCTTTTTTTGCTTCAAGATTAGTGAAGTCTGCACCAAGTAAATCAATTTTTGAATCTTTTTTTACGAGGTCGTAATTTCCAGCTTTATTTTTAAGGGTAACTACCAAGGGGATTACTTTGTTATCTCTGATTACAGTTACAGCCACTTTATCTCCTGGTTTGAATTTGCTGATTTGCTCTTGTAATTCGCCACCGCTTTTAATATCAGCATTGTTTACTTTTTGAATTCGATCTCCTTTTTTTATACCTGCTGCGAATGCACCACCATCCGGTGTGATTTCAGTTGCAAATATGCCATCATATGCACTTTCAGGGATTCCGTTTTTTGTTTTTTGTTCATCGGTCATTTCTGCAGCATTGCCATATTGAATGCCTAAATAACCTCGTTGAACCGTACCAAATTTAATAATGTCATCAACTACTTTTTTAGCAATATTTACTGGAATGGCATAAGAATAACCTGAGTAGTATCCTGTTGGGGAAGCGATGGCAGAGTTTATCCCAATTAATTTCCCTTCAGTATTGATTAATGCGCCACCGCTGTTTCCCATGTTTACAGCAGCATCCGTTTGTATGAATGATTCTACAGCTGCTCCAGGATTTCCACTTTTGTCTTTGTTTAATCCCAAGCTTCTTGCCTTAGCGCTTACAATTCCTGCTGTCACAGTCGTTTCTAAGTTTAATGGATAACCCAATGCTAAAACCCATTGACCAATTTTTACCTCATCCGAATTGCCATATAATAAATAAGGCAATTGTTGTGCCTCTATTTT
>CANFUJ010000105.1 GCA_947450165.1 Chitinophagaceae bacterium | reverse complement strand
ATTTTTGGCTGTAATTACGGTTTCGCTGATGCCTACAGCTACATTTGCTTTTCCGCCAATATTGCTACAAAGCACAATGAAATGATCATGTAAATGATGTTTCAAATCTGCACATAATTTTTTTAATGCATCTGCACTTGGCACTTCCACGATTTCGCCAATAAAACTAACATTGTTTATTTTGGCATCTTTCTGCAACAATTCATTTCTTATGCCAACCAACTGGCGGGCTTCAAGTGATTCGATTCTTTTTGAAAATGCACTGTTTTCTGCAAGTAATCCTTCTATTGCTTTTTGTATGTCTTTTGGATTTTTTAAAATTTCTTTTATCAAGCTCAATTCATTGGATTGGTCTTGAATCATTTGTTCAGCAGCTGAACCAGAAACGGCTTCTATTCTTCTAACACCAGCGGCAACAGCTGTTTCGGTTTTGATTTTAAAATAGCCGATTTCTCCCGTAAAGCCAACGTGGGTTCCGCCACACAATTCAATGGAGTATGCTGGATCCATAATTACCACGCGAACAGTATCTCCATATTTTTCACCAAACAATGCCATCGCACCCAAAGCAATCGCTTCGTCTTTATGCATTGATTTTATTACAACAGCTACATTTTCCCTGATTTTTTCATTTACAATTTTCTCCACTTTTTGCAATTCTTCATCGGTAACTTTTGCAAAATGTGAGAAATCAAAACGCAATTGCTGATCGTTGACCATGCTTCCTTTTTGAGCCACATGATTACCAAGTACTTGTCGCAACGCTGCATGCATAAGGTGTGTAACGCTATGATGGACTGAAATATTTTTTCTTCTTGAAGCGTCAACTGTTGCGATGACCTCTCCATTTAATTCAACAGGAATGTTTTCGCTAAAATGAATGATTAAATCGTTTTCTTTTTTTGTGTCAACTATCTCAATTACATTTCCATTGATGGTCATTGTTCCTTTATCTCCAACTTGCCCACCGCTTTCAGCATAAAAAGGCGTTTTTGCCAACACGATTTGGAATTGTTCTTTTCCTTTTCCAGATACTTTTCTTGTTCTTAAGATTTTAGTTCTTGTTTCAAGTGTTTCATATCCAACAAATCCTTCGCTATTTCCTCCGTTGATGATTTGCCAATCTTCAGTATCTAAAGCTGTTGCAGCGCGACTTCTGTCTTTTTGAATTTTCATTTCACTTTCAAATCCTTGCTCATCAACTTGCATGTTGTTTTCTTGAGCGATTAAAATAGTCAAGTCAATTGGAAATCCATAAGTGTCCAATAATTCAAAAGCATCAGCACCGCTAATGATTTTTGTAGATGCAGATTGAGTTATAACAGTATCAATTTTTTTCAATCCTTTTTCTAATGTCCTTAAAAATGCTTCTTCTTCTTCTTTGATTACTTTGCCAACAAATTCTTCTTGCTTTTTCAATTCAGGAAATACATTTTCAAATTGAGTGGCAATTATCGGAAGCAGTTGAAACAACAATGGTTGTTTGTAATCCAGATAAGAATAATAATAACGAACGGCTCTTCTTAAAATTCTACGAATCACATAACCAGCACCCGTATTCGAAGGAAGCTGCCCATCAGCAATTGTAAAAGAAATCGCTCTGATATGATCTGCAAGTACACGAAACGCGATACTTTCTTTATCATCCTTTGCCTGATATTTCTTTCCTGTAATGTTTTCAGTAGCTTTTATGGTGCCGCTAAATACATCTGTATCGTAATTGCTTTGTTTGTTTTGAATTACCCGAACCAATCTTTCAAATCCCATTCCGGTATCTACATGCTTAGACGATAAAGGTTCTAAAGTGCCATCTTTTTTTCGGTTGTATTGAATAAATACGTTGTTCCATATTTCAATTACCTGAGGATGGTCTTTATTTACCAGTGTTCTGCCCGGGACATTTTTACGTTCTTCATCTGATCTGCAATCCACATGTATTTCTGTGCAAGGTCCACAAGGGCCAGTGTCGCCCATTTCCCAAAAATTATCTTTTTTATTTCCGTAAATAATTCTGTCTTCAGGTACTATTTTTTTCCATTCTTGAAGTGCTATTGAAGAAGAAGGGATATTCTCTTTAGGATCACCTTCAAAAACGGTAACGTATAATCTATCTTTATCCAACTTGTACACTTCGGTTAATAGCTCCCAACTCCATGCAATGGCTTCTGGTTTAAAATAATCACCAAAGCTCCAATTTCCAAGCATTTCAAACATAGTATGGTGATAGGTGTCCACACCTACTTCCTCTAAATCGTTGTGCTTTCCACTCACACGCAAACATTTTTGTGTGTCTGCAATACGTAAAAAAGGAGCTGTTTTATTTCCTAGAAAATAGTCTTTAAACTGATTCATTCCTGCATTCGTAAACAAAAGTGTAGGATCGTTTTTAACAACAATAGGTGCCGATGGAACAATCTTATGTTCTTTGGATTGAAAGAAATCCAGAAAATGTTGTCTGATTTCAGAAGCCGTCATCATATTTGAATTGATTATTTGGGTTGTAAAATACAATTTGGGGTTATATTTGTAAATAAACAAAATGACATCCCTGTTATTGTGGGTTGCAATTTAATGATTAAGGTTGAGTAATTAAAACCATAAGAAAGGGATTTATTTACAATGAAGAAAATAAAATATTTTTACAACACACATACGCTACGTTACGAAAAGCTAATTACGCCAATTCGGGTAAAATTATTGCGTTTTTTTGGGTTTCTGTCTGGACTATTGGTTGCGTCAACATTAGTCATCTATTTGTATATAAAATTCTTTCCAAAGCCAAAAGAAATTGAAGCCAATAGGAAATACGAGATTTTAAAAGAAAATTACAATCAAATTAATGAAAAGGTAAAAGTGCTTCAACAACAAATGGCAGATTTAGAAAAAAGAGACAATGAAGTATATCGGTCTATTTTTGAAGCAAATCCATTGCCAGATAGTGCGCGTGCTAAACTAATCGAACAACAAAAAGAAATAGATAAGCTAAAAGAAATGGATGATAATGAATTGGGGAAAGATGTAGCTAATCAATTGAATAATATCAGCGCTAGAATAGCTTTCCAACTTAACAGTTATGATAATATTTCTTCTTTGATAAAAGGACAGGACATTAAACTAGCCAGTATTCCTGCGATACAGCCAGTAAGCAATAAACAATTGAGTAGAATTGCTAGTGGTTATGGAATGCGTATTGATCCAGTTTATGGTACACCTAAAATGCATAAAGGCTTGGATTTTACAGCTCCACAAGGAACACCAATTTATGCTACAGGAAATGGAGTGATAAAAGTTGCAGGAGCATCTACAGGTGGCTATGGCAATCATGTAGTGATTAATCATGGTTATGGTTACGAAACTTTATATGGCCATATGGTAAAAGTAAAAGTAACGACAGGTCAAAAAATTAAACGGGGAGAAGTAATTGGATGGGTTGGAAGTACAGGCAAAAGTACAGGCCCACATTGTCATTACGAAGTACATATTAACGGGGATGTTGTAGATCCTGTATATTTTTTTTACAACGATTTGAATGCTGAACAATATGACAGGTTGCTTAAAATAGCGTCTAGCGGTAGCGCGAAAAGTTTTGATTAATTTCAATTTTCTAGTAAAATGAAAAAAAATACACCAATACAGCTCAAGCAAACATCATTCAATTTTGATTTCTCTGAATCAGAACCAGAAAAGGTTTCAGGGGTAGATGCAAAAATTGAATCAGATGCTTCATCAGCAATAATTGAAAAAATCGAATCCAATGAATTGACTGATAATACTTCAATTCCATTAATAGAAGAAAATCCCATTTCAATAGACTTTACGTCAATATTTGAAAAAAAGAATGAGAAAGTAGAAAAGAAAAAATCTACAAGGGGCAGAATGAAAATTAGTGAGATGTCGGCAACAGTAGATTTGATAGATATTCCAGAAGATGAAGTTTTGTTTTCTAAAAGATATTATAGTATTGGATTGGTATCGGATATGTTTAAAGTAAATCACTCTTTAATCCGATTTTGGGAAAATGAATTTGATATTTTAAAGCCAAAGAAAAACGGAAAAGGGGATCGATTATTCAGACCAGAAGATGTCAAAAATTTGAAGTTGATTTATCATCTTTTAAGAGAAAGAAAATACACCATTGAAGGTGCTAAAGAATTTTTGAAAAAAAGCAAATCTGCTGAGAAGAAATTCGAAATGATTGAAACATTGAAAAGTTTGAAATCATTTTTACATGAAATAAAAGCTGGATTATAAATCAAATTCGATGAAATTATTATTTACAATTGCATTTATCTTTTTTATGCAAACCATCAACGCACAAACGCCATATACTATCGTTAAAGATGAAAAAAATCCTGGTGGTTTAATATATACAGGGTTGATTAATAAATACACTTTAATCAATGAAGCAAGTTTTACTTGGTATAATGATAATCAAAAAAACTATAAGCCTTCTACCGAATTATTAAATGGTTTTGAAGCTTCAAAAAACAAAGTTCATTTTGTGATTTTTGGCGGCACTTGGTGCGATGATACGCAATTTATTCTACCTAAATTTTTCAAACTTCAGCAGTTGAGTGGAATGCCAGATTCTTGCATTAGTTTTTTTGGTGTAAATAGAGATAAAAAAACAATTGAAAATGTATCAGCAGCTTTTAACATTACAAATGTGCCCACCATTATTGTAATGAAATCAGGCAAAGAAATTGGAAGGGTAGTTGAATATGGAAAATCAGGAGAGTGGGATAAAGAATTACTTGAATTGATTAAATAATTGGTGAATTTGTCACTACGTTCCCACCACCATCTGTGTTGAAAATATTAATATCCCCGCCAGCATTGGCTATCTTCAATACCATCGCATCCATCGATTCTTTTATGTGAAGAATAAGCGATTGTTTCAAAACAAAATAATCTTCTATTAGTATGTCTTTAGTGAAATATTCCACAGTAATTATGGTTCCTGATTTAGTATAATCAGTTATATATACAGAGCTTTTGGTAATAACCTCTTTTTTGTTTTTTAAATAATTTTCAAGCAATTGTATGAATTCATTTATGCTTTTTATTTCATTGCTATGACTCAATTCAATTTTGATTTCTGCTCTTCGCGCATTTCGCATACTCCAATTGTCAACCACACTGTCCACCATTTGCTTATTGGGCACAGTAATTAATGTATGCTCTACCGTTCTTATTCTTGTGCTTCTTAATCCTATTTCCTCGATAGTTCCTGTGGTATTGGTTTGATTATTAACCTTCACAAAATCACCAATAAAAAAAGGTTTGTCAAAAAAGATTATAAATGATGCTATCAAATTTTCTATGCTTTCTTTTGCCGCTAATGCTAATGCTGCTCCAATAATACTTAATCCTGTTAATACAGCGCCAACATCAACCTTAAATCCAAATTTCAATATCATTAATATGCCAAAAATAGATACCACTGCTTTGGCAAAGTCCCTGAAAAAAACAACCAATTGGTCATCGCTTTTTTCATTGCTTTGTTTGGCTTTTACATCCAGAACAAATGAAACGAAATTGATGAAACTTCTAAGGAAAATTACAAAATAAATAATAATGATGCTTTTAGAAATTTTGATTAAAATTTCATGAAACGAATAATTGTTGATGTTGAATTTTAGCGCCTCTGGAAATTTCAAATACATCAGAGCCATAATTGAAATAAAAGCACTCAAAAAAGTACCAAGCGGTTTAAAAACAAGATCTACAAAAATATTTTTCTCTACAGATATCCATCTATGCTTGATGATTATAAATAGAAATGAAGCGATATTTCTGGAAAGCCATTTTTTACAAATAAACCCTATTGATATAATGAGTAATACCGTAAGCAAACTTCGAACACTGTTATCAAAAAGTATATTGTCTAAAAAATCCATAAAATAAAATTAGTTAATCTATGCGATAAATATTTAAGCTGGTTTGGGTTAAAATATAAAGTTTGTTGTTGATGAATTTTAATGATTTTATTTTTTCTGATAAAACCGGAAGTGCATATTTTATTGATGCTAAATTGTTCAATTGAATTACCTCCATGATTGTATGTGTAAAGCCAATTAAACATTTCTTTTCTATAGTAATGTTGTTTAAATCTTTAATTGGGATTAGTCTATTAAAAGCACCATAATAATCAAAAACAAACACACCTTGTTCTTTGTCGATTAAATACAATTGATTGTCTTCGTCAATTATTTTTTCTGCAGAAGGGGCAATGTCAAATAATGTTCTAAGATCAGCGAATTCAAGCAACAACAAGCCCTTGTCGTCTAATTTTTTAATTTTAAAATTTTGTTCATCATAGATCCAAATGTTATTATCATAGGCAGTTGCAGCAGTGTTTACATCAAAAATTTGCAATGGTTTTAGCTCGATTTGATTTCGGAAACTAAGTAACTTGTCAAGCATTACTATAGCCGAATAATTTTTGTAATAAACCAGCACTTTCAAAGGATTATGTACATCAATAGTACTTATTTTTCCGAAACGCTTTACATCATTATAAACGGCAACCATAGTCCCATCTGGCTTTATTTTTTTTAATTGATCTGTTTGTGTTGTCGCATAAATGTTGCCTATTGCATCTACATTAAAAGCAGTAAAATCTCCTTTTAATATTTGCTCAAGCTTAAAAGGTTGTTGAATAATTGAAGTGTCTGTTTGTGAAAATTGTGCAAAGCCTTGATTGCAAAAAAAGAAAATGAAGATAATAAACGGGTTGAAAAATCTTGCCACTTGATTATTTTTTATAGTATTTTAATTCAAGTGTATTCCCATCAAACTCAGCATAGCTAAAGTATGTAATCCAATCACCTAAATTGATATACCTGCTTTCGGTATTCAATTTTATATCCAATGGGAGATGACGGTGACCAAATATGAAATAGTGATATTGATGTTTTATTAATGTTTCTTTACAAAATGTAACCAACCATTCTTTGTCTTCGCCTTCAAATATCTGATCGTTATTTCCTGTTTTTGCCCTACTTTTTCTACTGAAATAATTGGCTAAGCCAATTCCAATAGTAGGGGGTAAAATCCCGAATAGAAATTGAGAAAATTTATTTCTAAATATTTTTTTAATAAACTTATATCCGTGATCACCAGGCCCTAATCCATCGCCATGTCCGATTAAAAATTGCTTGCCCAATAATTCAAATGCTTTTGGCTCGAAGAATACAGGGATGTTTAGCTCTTTTTGAAAATAATCTTTCATCCACATATCATGATTACCTACAAAGAAATAAACCGGAATACCCATGTCGGTTAATTCTGCAAGCTTTCCAAGAATACGCACAAATCCTTTAGGTACAACTTTCTTGTATTCAAACCAGAAGTCAAACAAATCGCCAAGTACAAAAATTTCAAGAGCTTCGTGTTTTATTTCATCCAAAAATTGAATGATTTTTTTTTCACGAACCAAACTAGCTGCTTCATTAGGTGCACCCAAATGAAAATCAGAAAGGAAAAATATTTTTTTTGGTGACGGCAATTTTATTTCTGTTTAATTTTTTCTTGTAAGTATTTTAAAATATCTCCTGTAATGATTTCTTCCATACCATTCGTGATTCCATTATACCAATAAATCCAAGCGGTAAATTTATTCCCGTTTAGTAAAACTTCAACGCGGTCTCTTCTGTAACTAGGCGTTTCGTTGGGTTCTACATTAAGCCCTTCATAATCATCAAGCTGTGCAATTACCCATTCAAAATCTTTATTGTCTTTAATAACATATAATTCACCTTGAATAAAAACTTCTTCATCGGTTGGAACTGCAACTGGATATGGTCCTTTATCAAAAAATTTACCATGTACTAATGCATCACCTTGCAATTCAAAAAAATCTGAAATGTATTTATATGCGGGGTTACGAAATCCACTTCTTAGCGAACCATACACAAAAAGTCGATGAAAATCTTTACTATTATTTTCCATTTTAAAATTCAAGTTAATTATTCTTCCACTAAAAAGCAATATACTTCTTTAGGACCATGCACACCTGTAACCAAGGTTTTTTCTATATCCGCAGTTCTACTTGGGCCACTTGCAAAAGTTATTAATGATGGCAATTGACTATTGGAATTTGATTTTATCGAACTAAAAACATCGTGTAAGTCAAAAACAATTTGATTGGTAAATGCAATGCAAATGTGTATTGGTGCGTATACGCTTGATGTTCTTCCAAATGCTTGTTCACTACTCAGAACAATACTACCCGTTCTTGCAACTAGATTTTTACAGCTTGTTATTGATACATCACAATCAGATAAGCTATCAAAAGGAGTGATATTTAGCGCAGCCAATAATGGCAATAACTTCGGCTCTTTACAATATATTTTTACCCATCCTTTATGTTTCAAAAGTTCTTGAAATTGTTCAACCAATTCAATTTGATTGTTTACAAATTTGAACTTGCCCTGTAAGCTGGAGAATTGATGCGCAAATAAAATGGATAAGTCTTCTTCAGATTTGTGAAATATAGATTGGTTTCCATCACTTTCTGGAAAAGGCAAAGGCACTGGGTTTACCAATGCCTGTCTTATTTTCTTTAAAATATTTTCCTTTGGAGATCGAACGTCCATTTCAAAAAATATTTATGATGGTGTATTGTTGTCAGTTGAAGGTTCTGTTTTTTCTTCAGATGTTGCAGTTGGTAAAATAGGTTCTTCATTAACTACATCCAAAATTTTCTTTTCTTCAAAAGGGCGCTTACCAATTAATGCTTCTAAATCGCTTTTAAATAGTACTTCTTTTACAAGTAATTCTTTAGCCAATTTCTCCACGTCTGATTTCTTTTCTATTAAAAGATTTTTTGTTTTGGTATATGCTTCGTCAATCAATTTGCGCACTTCTGTATCAATCATTTTACCTGTTTCTTCACTGTAAGGTTTTGTAAAATAATTCTCTTGTGAAGGATCGTAATAACTGAT
>CANFUJ010000104.1 GCA_947450165.1 Chitinophagaceae bacterium | reverse complement strand
CCATCATTGGCAACAGGAAAAGTAGAAGCAGGACTACCCCCACTTGTTAACGACCAATTGGAAGCTGTAGTCCAATTTCCAGAAGCACCGCCGATCCAATAATAAATGCCTGATTGTGGCAATAGTGCGTTACTACTAGCTATATAAAATGTTCCGAAATTATCTGTTTGAAAATCTATAAAATAGCCATTTTTATAACTGCCAAATACGCCTGTAGCGGTTGGTTGAATAACTGTAAAGTCGGTGGGCAAAGCTGATGAACAACTGGCAGAAGCAGATCTAGCAATTCTTAAATCGGCAAGACTACTGATGGTATTGTCTGCAGCTCTAAGATCATCATATTCTTTTTTTGAGATGTAAACTCTAAAAGAAATTGGAGCAGCAAATGGACCAGCAGCACTTGAAGTTATGGTAATGTTTCTGCTTAAAAATGGTTTACCTGCGGCAGTGCGTCTAATCGTGCTAGAGGTATAATAAGAAGCATTTAAATTTTGGAAATTATCATTGCTATAAACTGAAGCAATTAAATTATTAGTATCTGTTGATACTAGGTACAAACTGGAATTGTAATCACCATAAGATGTATCTTTTAAATGTACCCAAGTACCTTCATTATTTGTAAATATTGATTTTGAACTTACACATGTATTTAGGATACCCGGTGCCGTTATGGTGTCCCCGTTTAAATAAGTTTCAACATTATTATAACCCGTAGTTGAAGTATATAAATTTAAGTCGGATGTAGAACTTTGATTTAAACCTCTTTGTGTTTCCCATACATCAGGCATTCCATCATGGTCTGTATCTACAGGTGTGTAACCAGTAGGTAAAAATGGCCAGGCGTTTACAGTGTTTGCATAAGGTGTTCCATGCGGATATCCACCTTGGCAATCTATTAACTTCCCAGTTCCATTGATTATATTACTCACAATGCGTTGATCGAGTGTATCTCTATATGGTAAAACGCAACCTGCATTTTTCAAAACAGATTGATATGCATCTGTTGCTGATTGCATATTGATGTTTACACAATTAAATGGCACTAAAACTTTCGAATTTGTACTATCTGTGTAAGACCCTGAACCAAATGAAGCACCAAGCCAATTGCGTGCAGTGACTGTTGCACTATTAAAACAATAATTTCCGTTTAGATAATATTTTCCATAAGGAATTACTGGTGTAGTAGTTTGCTTATATGGTTGTATTAGCATGTTTCTTCTATTTACACCATTAGATGCAGTAGAAGGTGTATTGGGACCATATTTATAATAATTGTTTACTACATTATAACTACCGCCTTCTCCACCATTAGTGGTATAATCCGCCCAATTGTATATAATATTATTTCTAAAATCAGCTGTATCTGGATATCCTGTTCTGATGCCATTAAAACGAGGCATCCTACCTCTACAATGCGCATAAATATTATGATGCAACGATGCATGTTTTCCACCTTGTATTCCACCATAAGCATGGTTTTGAATTCCAGCACCTTCATCATGATAAGAATAATCAAGCGGTTCGCTCATCATGCACCATTGAATGGATAAACTATCCCCATCATAAATCGAAGTTACTTCATCATTGCTCCAACTCATGGTACAATGGTCTATCATGATTTTTTGACGAGGACTACCATTATCACCAAATGCATCGTCATTTCCTAAAACCGGCGCTTGGTTTTTATCTCCAAGTCTAAATCTAATGTATCTGATGACAATATTATTGTTACTTATGTAAACCGGATAATCTGAAATGGTGATTCCTCCGCCTGGAGCTGTTTGTCCAGCTATTGTTGTATTTGCTCTGGTTAAATTTAATTGCGCATATAAATGAATGATTCCTGAAACCCTGAAAACTATGATTCTATTGGGAATAGAAGGACTGTTGTTGGTAACTGCATATCTCAATGTTCCAGGTGTGTTAGCTGAAGAGGCATTGTCTATTAATGAAGTAACCTCAATAACCTTTGGCGCAGTTGAAACATTACCACGTCCTCCCGACACAAATTTACCTGCCCCTTCTGCTCCGGGAAAAGACAATAATTGTGCATCAACCGAATTTATTGCACAAAAAAAGATAACGATAATCATTAAAAATAAACGCCTCATAGTTGTATTCATAAAAAGTATTTTCAGATTTTATTAGATTGTAAAGTTAATATTATAGGTTGCTTCACTTGATTTCGAAATTTGTTAATCTACGCAATCGATTTCAAATATTTACTCGTTCATTTTTGTTACATGATTTTTATTTAAAAAACTTATTCTTTTACGAATTTAAATGACCGATTATATTGACCATTAAAATAAACGCCATAATAAATACCCTTTGCCATTGTAATGGTTGGGATTTCTATTTTTTTATTGCCAATAGAAACGGGAATTGAAATGATCAATTTTCCAAGATTATCATAAATGCTAAATTTAGCATTCACCAAAGCCATTTCGTGTTCAATAGTCAATTTATCTGTTACAGGATTGGGATAAAATCGAATAAAATTATTGTCGTTTTTTACCATTTTAATTGGACTATAGAAAAAACTTCCATTCTGATTGTTGAATTTTAAGCGATAGTATTGAATGTTGTTGGGTTGAACATCTTCGTAGCTATAGCTATTGGCTGTATCTAACTGTGCAACTATTTCACCAATGGTTTCAAAATTTACTTGATCAATACTTTTTTGGATTTGGATTGGATTTAAGTTTTGTTCGTTTTTTGTTGTCCATGTTAATTTATTTCTATCATTAAGCGGATATGCTTCAAATGAGGTAAGCTCAAATGTGTCTGTAGCCGCATGCAACACCAAACCAACCACTTTTACATCTTTTAAAAATGCAAATCTAGGTGTTCCGGTGCTACCACATGCCCAATATAATCTAATGGTTAATGTCTGACCAGGATCAAGCGTTACGCCATCAATACCATTTAACGAAACTGCATATTTATTAATTGGGCCAGCATCATTACGTTGAAGGGTAAACGATTTTGTAAAAGTACTGCTAGCAGTCAAAGGCATGGTAATGCCCCCCGGCCCTATTGCACTGAAAAATTCTGTAGAATCTGCAGGTGTAGAAAATCCATTTTTAGAAAACACAATACCCATTTTTATGCCACTTATTGTGTTATAAAAATCAGTTAGAAAAGTTAACGAATCAATTCTTAATTGAGAATCTGCAACTGCAGTAACTGTAAATTGTTCGTAATAATTTCTATTCAAATTGCCGCCTACAGCAGACCAATTATTTCCTGCTGCGTTAGCTCCTAATACTTGTCCGTACTGCCCAGAATAAGAAGGTATAGGCCCAATGGGAGGTTGCGTTCCATCTGTAGTAAACAATCCATTTAAACTAGATGAACTCGGTGTAACCGCTGCAGACCTTACACCTGCACTATCCATGTTATTTTGCGTCAATGGCCAATGTTGCAATGGAAATGATGTTGATGGGCCATATGTAATTCCTGTTACCGTAAAACTAAAATTATTTACTCCAGATGTAGAAACAATTACAGTTCCATTATATGTACCAATAGCGGCAGCATTCAAACGCGTATAAATTACAGTTGAGTTTACATTACCCAATACAGGCGTTAATTGCAATGGATTGGAAGTGTTGAACCAATTTACATTATCTGAAGAAATTTCATATTCGGAAGGAGGAGTAACCACTATATTATCCGTTAGATTCGTTCCTAAAATAGTAAAGGTTTGTGTTGCAGATGGTGCACCCAACATTTGACTAAATCCACAATAACTCAATGTAGGAGATGCGTTTACAATTAAATTGGATTTGTTTGAAATCGATACTGTATCTGAAACTTCTGTTGTATAACCTGCACGAGAAGCACTTACATAATAATACCATGCAGTGCCTGAAGCAGGTACGCTTGGATCGTTATAACTGAAGTTGACAATTGAATCGGTAGGTTCAGTAAAATTGTAAACAGGAGAATATGTAACATTGTCGGTGCTTTTATATAGCGTATATGCTATCCCGTTAACAGGCCATGAAGCATTCCAAGAGAATTGAGCTGATGATGCACTTTTAACACCTTTAAAATTTGAAACGGCTAGGTTTGTATTTTGTACGCCGCATAATTCAGGTAAAGTAGTACAAGGGTTCCAAGTACCAAAAATATTTGACAAAGTATATGTTGCTAAATCAGAAGCATTCAACTGATAGCTCCAGCTAGGCCTTTGAGCAATATCTACATTTGCTCCATTGAAATATCGGCTGTTATATTCACCATAATACAAATTGGCCGTAATGGTATTTGCATTCCAAGTGCTCCATCCTTCAGGTCTTATGTGTGTGCTCAATCTGCTACTCAGGAAAACAGTTTTTTGTCTAGTAGAAGCTTCATCTGGACTAGGCCAAGGACGGCTTAAATAATATTGCGTTGAACCTGTATTTTTAGGCAGTCGGGCATCTCTAAATACAAACCCGTATGCCTGGCCGTTAGGTGTGTTAGGCGCTGTGATATAAGAAGTACCTGCAGTAGTTCTTGATTTTGCATAAATCACACAAGAATCAAATAATGCAATGGCACTCCCAAAAATAAAATCAACATTGCCATCGATGTAACAATTTTTGAAATAGTTTCTTGGTGCGCCAGAACCTTTCAAATAAATCGTATCCTGATTGGCTAAAAATCTACAATTTAGAAATATACATTTGTCAGCGTTTGTAAGCACTGCAACCGCTTGAGAACCATCACCATAGCTATTTACAAATGTGATGTTTACCGCAGAAAAATCATTGGCATTAATAGTAAAAGATGCTGAATTTTGTGTGCCTACTGTATTTGTACATGAGGTAAGTTTAGCTGCATAATCATTATAAGTAAGTATTACATGCGCCACATTTTCTCCAACCAATTTAATAAATGGCTTATTGGAAGGGATCGTAATTTTTTCATTGTACGTTCCATTTTTTATATAAATCACATAAGGTGTTGTGCGCCCAATAGGAGCAGCATTTACTGCCGCCTGTACAGAGCTATAGTTGCCTGTTCCATCTTGAGAAACCACTAAATCATATTGCGCCATTAGGGTTTCCGAATGAAGGGTCGCAAATAAAAAAGTAATGCTAAATAAAAGATTTTTAAATCTTAATAATGTAAAAATTGGGGACATAAAAAAAATGAAAATTTAAACTTAAAAAAAATTATGCTTCTAAATTGTGTTATTTATCGATTTTTTATTTGCATAATTAAACACAAGAAAAAAGCACCCATTTTTTTGGATGCTTTTTTCTCAAAAATTAAAATCTTATTGCGGATTAGTCGCATTCGCCTTTTGGCTTTTTCTTGTTGCATTGTATTTCCGATAACCTTCTTCACCCATAATCTCTTTCATCTTAGCATTTTTCTCGTCACTGATTACTTTTTTGGCAGCTGTTTTTTCTGCGTCCGTTAATGCAGTTTGTTTTTGCAAATCTTTACTTTTTTGATTTGCAGCGGCAACCACATCTTTGCATGCAGCAATTTGTGCATCAGACAATCCTGCATCATGATAAGCTTGCATTACCTCTGCTTCGCTTTTAGCTTTTAAAGCAGCTTTCTCTTCTTTTGTCAACTCCTTTTTAACAGTAGTGTCTGCTGTTTGAGCAAAAGAAACCGTTGACATTAATACAGCCATCAAAATAGTTATTGATATTTTTTTCATACTTTTTATTTTTTACTTTTTATTTTTTAATATCCAGGATTTTGTTTCAAATTAAAATTAGCATCCACTGCAGGTTGTGGGAAAGGAAATAATTCAGATTTCCCTGTTGTAAAACCTGAAGCATAACGAGATACTAAAGTAGTATTAACAGATGTAGAAACCCAAGTTATTTTAGTAGTCCCTGCTGGAGTGGATGAATAACCAGGATAATAGAATGAATTACTCCACATGGCTAAACCATCAGCAGTTGTTCCTGTAAAATAAAACATGCTTGTTGGCAAAGTGGTTGAAATGGAATACGTTGGAAATGGTGCCATATATGTTGGGTTGGTCATCTCTAAAGATTGAGACATACTGATCATATTGTTTCTGTTTTCCGTAATTGCTGTATTCAACAAATTCCATCTAATAAGGTCAAATTTCCGTATCCCTTCTCCGCCTAATTCCAATGAACGCTCTCTTACGACAACTTTAAAGAAATCAGCTTTAGAAAGCCCAGCTGGAATATCAATAGAAGCATTTGGTGTAGTGATAGAAACACCATAACCTCTTCTTCTTACTTTATTCAACGCATCATAAGCAGTTGATGAAGGACCGTTCAATTCATTTTCAGCTTCAGCATACATCAACAATACATCTGAATATCTGATGAACTGCCACTTCAAACTGAAATATTGAATGGCATTGGTTGGTCCAAATGAAGGACCAGTAATCCAATCTCTTCTGAATTTTCCATCGTTTAAACCTGTACCACCAACACAAGTTTTTGTAACGCCATCGGCCTGAACATTATATGGAGCGATTGTAACATCTCTTCTCTTATCTAATGAATCGAATAAATAGAAATAAGTTGGTAAAACATTTATGCTTTTATTCCCGTATCCATTCATACTAGGGCCATTGTAATAACCCAATTTTGAATCTTGTACAGCAGCGTTTCCATAAGCACTTGCTTGAAACATCAACTCGCCATCAGGATCTGAAACAGCATGACCACAAACTTGATCTTTCCATAAAGATCTAAAGCTAGGATTTAAATTATGTTGACCAGATTGGATGATATCATTACATTCATCTTTTGCAATTTGGTAATAAAACAAATGATTAGACCCTCTTCTTATCACCCCATCATTGCGTAAAGAAAAGCCGCCTCTAAATAATGCAATTCTTGCTCTTAATGCCTTTACTGCTCCTTTGGTAATTCTTTCATCAACTTGATCTCCAATTGAAGCCAATTCATTTCTCCATGGTACCAATTGCGATGCATACGAAAGATCGTTTAACAGAATATCATATAAACTATCTCTATTCGTTTGTTTAGGAAAAGGATCTGAAGTTGCTTGAGCGCTGGCTTCATTAAAATGCGCAGGCAAATCTCCCCAAATTCTGATGGCTTCAAAATAATATTGAGCCCTTAATGTAAGTGCTTCACCAAGCATTCTTTTCATTTGTGCTTTTTCCTGATTGCTTCCATTGCTATATATTTTTGATTTTGGGATATTGGCTATACAAATATTTGCATATTCAATACCTTGAAACAATTGTTGAAATGGTCTATTTAACTGTGCGTTACCAGGTGTAAGTAAGTAACGAGCCATGTCTCTTCTGTCATTATCTGCACCACCTGATGGCCCCATCGTTTCATCATTATCAACCGTGTAATATAAACTTAATCTGATGCCATAGCCTTGATCTCCCATCAATCTGCTGTACACCCCAGCCAATGCCTTTTTTGTGTTTGGCACATCACTAAAAACCATAGTTGGACCTAGTTCTGTAATGGGTTGTTGATCAAGATATTTTTCACAACCGCTAAATAAAAAAAGGACACCTAACAATCCTATTGAGAATACTGAATTTAATTTTATCGACTTCATGATTTATAAAATAAATGTTTTTATTAATGATTAGAATGTTGCGTTTATACCAAAAATATAACTTCGACTTTTTGGATATGCAGAGTAGTCTAGGTTTGGTGTTAACTGACTGCTTTTAACACTTACCTCAGGATCAAATCCAGAATATTTAGTGAATACATACAAATTATTAACTGTTGCATAAAAACGCAATTTTGACATTTTGTATTTTATTAAAGTTTTAACTGGAAGTGAGTAACCAACAGTAATATTGTTAACCCTTAAAAAAGATCCATCTTCAATTGCCCATGAATGCGGATAGAAAGCACCAGAACCTCTTAATGGAGACCATAAAGTTGCATTTTGATTTAGTGCTTGCAATTGATCAGGTGCAATTCCGTAAACGGTGTTTCCACTTACCCATTGTGCGGTTTGACCATCAGCAGTAATTGTTCTCCATCTGTCTTTCATTATTCCCAATAAATTTGAATTTGGAGTATAGCCATTTGTAAATTCAATTTTATTGGCATTGTAAACATCATTACCGTAAGAGAAATTTAAGAACAAGCTCATGTCCCATTGCTTGTATGTAAAGTTTTGCGTAATACCTCCAGTGAATTTAGGTGTTGGATTACCAATGATTTGTCTGTCGTTGTTTAAATCAACCAAAGAATCTCCATTTAAATCTTTAAACTTGATAGAGCCTGGTTGAATTACACCAATGATGCTTGAATTATTTACAACGCCAGCTTTAAGCGTATAAATTCCATTATTGTAATTAAAATCATTCACAGTATAAAAACCGTCTGTAACCAAGCCGTACATCGAACCAACAGGATCTCCTACTCTAACTATATAATCTGTTGGCTGTCCAGAAACGCCCCAGCTTGCAGAAGGAAAAAAGCTGGTTTGATTTACACCCAATTGCTCAACTTTATTTCTATTGAAAGACATGTTGTAAGAAATGTTCCAATTAAGACCATTCTTTTTCTTCATAGCCACTGCACTCAATTGAATTTCAAGTCCTTTGTTGCTTGTCTTTCCAATGTTTTGATATTGAGAATTGTATCCGTAAGTAGAAGCAATTGGTACAAATAAAAGTAAATCTTTAGAGCTGTTGTTATATACATCGACACTCAAATCAAACCTGTTTTTATAAAATGTTACATCCAAACCTAAGTTGCGATTAACGGTTGATTCCCATTTCAAATTTTTGTTTGGAAGTGCAGAAGGATAGTATGCGTAAATGGGTTGATTATTTACACCATAATAATATTGGTTGTCGTTGAAAAATGTATTCAAATACAAGTAGTTACCAATACGGTTATTACCTACCAAACCAAAGCCACCTCTAATTTTAAGGTCGTTGATAAAATCAACTTTGCTTAAGAATTTTTCTTCTTTTAATCTCCAAGCTACAGACGCTGCAGGGAAAATACCCCATCT
>CANFUJ010000103.1 GCA_947450165.1 Chitinophagaceae bacterium | reverse complement strand
TAGAAATGGTAAATGTATTGCCTGTAAATTCTGAAGGTTGAATTTTTTTGTCTTTTGCTTTTGCGTATAAACCTTTTGCTTCTGATGCAATTTGTGATAACGACTTTTGATCAGCAAACTTAATTACCGGAACAATTAATCCATCAGGCATCGCTAATGCAGAACCAATGTGAATATGGTGATTTTGACGAATAAAATCGCCCATCCAACTGCTGTTTACATCAGGATGTTGGCGTAATGCAGATGCACATGCCTTGATGATCATATCGTTGAATGAAATCTTAACTGGGCTTACTTCATTGATAGCGTTTCTAGAAGTCATGGCATTATCCATGTTTAATTCTATAGTAAGATAAAAATGCGGTGCACTGAACTTACTTTCGCTTAACCTACGAGCAATTGTTTTACGCATTTGCGTTAATGCAATATCAGTATGTCCTTCAGTACCATTTGGTAAAAATGCTGCTACTGATGGAGTTGATTCTGAACTTTGTTGAGCAGCACTTGGTGTATATTGATCTACATCTTTTTTAATTACCCTTCCTCCATCGCCACTTCCTGTTAATTTACTTAAGTCTATTCCTTTATCAGCTGCAATTTTCTTTGCTAATGGAGATGCTTTGATTCGGTCGTCATCGCTTGAGGCAACCGCAACAGCTTCTGCTGCAACCGTTTCAACAACGGCTTCTGGTTGTTTTGCTTCTGTTGGAGTTGAAGCAGCAGCAACTGGAGTTCCTTGTAATAAAGATTGAAATTCATCGCCCTCTTTACCGACTACAGCAAGAATACCATCAACTACAACTGCATTTCCCGCTTCCACGCCAATGTATAACAAAGTGCCTTCGTTATAACTTTCGAGTTCCATAGTGGCCTTATCGGTTTCAACTTCTGCCAATACATCGCCTGGCTTAATTTTATCACCTACTTTTTTGTTCCAGTTAACTATTTTACCCTCGGTCATTGTATCACTCAAACGGGGCATTCTTAATACCTCTGCCATAATATTTTTATTTCAATTTTTTAGATGCCCGAAATTAATACAAAAACCTTTAAATATCATACAGAATCGTTAGAAGGTTTCTATTATTTCATACAAATTCAGCTGTTTGTTTAAATTTCGAGGTCTAAATTTAATTTTTCTTTTAAATCTTTTAGTAATGGGTATTTGGAAGCCAATAACGAAAACCTTTCTTTTGTGTTTTTTTGTACTTCTGGTTGTTCTGTAAACGTTTCTTTTTCTTCTAATAAAACATTGTATTTCAAAAATCTATTTTCAAAAAACTGCTGCATATGCGTTATCAAAGCAGCCCTTTCACTTTCGATAAATTTTTGTTGAATGACGGATTCCGCTACAATGTCGAAATTGTTTGCATCTATTGCCCTTAGCTCGGCAAATTTAAAATTGGTTGCTGAAGAATGATTGTTATCGGCACTAAGTCTATCTATAAATAATCCCCAAGCTTCTTGTAGTAATTCTGGCGTTATCGGTTTTGAACTGTTTAATTTTTGCTGTTCTAATATTACCCTGTTTTTTATTGACGCCAAAGATCCAAGCTTATTGCTTATTTTTTCGGGTTGATTTTTTTCAACAACTGTTTTAGGCGCAGCAATTATTGGTTTAGGTTCTTGAATAATAAGCTTCGCCTCCGAATTTGTTTTTGTTGGACTTGCTACAATCTTTTTTGAAACAACTTCAACGGCTTCAATAATGGGCAAAGATTTGAAAGAAAGTACTTTATTCTGCTCAGTTATCTTTTTTTTTTCTAACCCATTTTCATTCACAGATAATTGAATCGCTTGACTTAAGTAGCTTAGTTTTATGAGTAGCAATTCGATGTGTAATTTTTTATTGCGTACCACTTTATAAGAAATTGCACATTCGCTGATTAAATTTAGTGTAGCAATCAACCAGCCTGTTTCTACCTTATTCGCAATTTGTAAATATTTCGGTTTGAAATCAATAGCAACATCAAGTAATTTTAAAGCCCTTTCATCTTTACAAACCAAAATGTTTCTTATAAATTCTGCAAATCCATCTAGTAAAGTATCTCCTTCAAATCCTTTTTGGTTTATTTCGTCGTGCAACAATAACGCATCAGGGAGTTGTTGTTGGGTAAGATGTTCAATAAATCGGAAAAAATAATCTTCATCCAAAATATTCAAATGTTCCAACGTATTTTGATAGGTTAAATTCCCGCCGGTAAAGCTTACAATCTTATCCAGGATACTGAGGGCGTCTCTCAAACAACCCTCGCTTTTTTGAGCAATCACATGAAGCGCTGCTTTTTCGGCTTGGATGTTTTCTTTTTCAGTGATGGATTCAAGTTGTGTTACCGTGTCATTTGTTGTAATTCTTTTGAAATCAAAAATTTGACAACGACTTAATATGGTGGGTAAAATTTTATGTTTTTCTGTAGTTGCTAAAATAAAAATGGCGTGCGCTGGTGGCTCTTCCAAGGTTTTTAGAAATGCATTAAATGCATGAGAAGTGAGCATGTGAACCTCATCCACGATATACACTTTGTAGCGTCCTGCTTGTGGTTGGAAACGAACTTGTTCTATCAAATCTTTTATTGCATCTACGCCATTGTTGCTTGCCGCATCCAGCTCATTTATATTAAAAGAATTTCCATGATCAAACGAAACACAGCTGTTACAAGTGTTACAAGCCTCGCCATCTGGGGTTTTATTTTCGCAATTAATGGTTTTTGCCAAAATTCGTGCGCATGTCGTTTTTCCCACACCTCTTGGTCCACAAAACAAAAAAGCATGTGCTAGCTTATTGTTATTTATGGCATTTTTTAATGTAGTGGTAATATGCGATTGACCAACAACAGTATTGAAATTTTGAGGGCGGTATTTCCTTGCGGACACGATAAATTTATCCATATAATAAACGCTATTGCGGTGTTTTAGATTTCAAATTTAAACTATTAATTGCAACCTTTATAAAATTGGATGCCTTTTAAATGTTATGGTAGGGTCAAAAATATATCTGTATGTGGTTAAAGTTCTAGATGGGAAAACTTCGCCAAGGTTATTTGCAATGTTAAGCATCTTCGGATTAAAATCGCCAATCCATTGCATTTCAAAATCTATATATGGCGCATCTTTTTGTTGCAATACTTTTGCCGATTCTGCTACGATATATGAATCAATTCCTTTTCCTTGAAACTCAGGTACAATGCCAAATACAAGTCCAGTAAATTTCTTATTGGCTTTAAATTGCTTGATCCATAAAAATTTCAGCTTTTGTAATAGTCCAAATTTCCCTTTCAAATACTTAAACCATTGATTAAGATCTGGGATGCTAATAAAAATGGCAATGGGTTCCGAATTGTAATATGCAAACCATAATAACCTTTCGTCCATTACAGGCTTCATTTTATTAAACATTAAAATTGCTTGTTCTTTTGCAATTTGTTTCATCCCCGAATGACCTGCCCAAGCTTTATTGTACACAATAGAAAAATCTGTTGCATATTTTTCAAGATCTTTTTTCGTGGCATGTTTTGCAGAAAAGTTAGTGTCTAATGCAACCAAATCGTGCCTCTCCCAAATCTTTTTTTGCAATGGCTCTTTTGTTTTCATGCCCAAACAAATCTGGTTGTAAAAAACCTTAAAACCATAATTTTCAAAAAGCGTTTTATAATAGGGTGGATTGTAATTCATGCCATACAAAGGCGATTTGTAACCTTCTGTAACCAAGCCCCACCAACGATCTCTTTCTCCAAAATTAATAGGACCGTCCATTGCTTCCATCCCCATTTTCGTTAGCCAATGCCGCGCATTATCCAATAATAAATCTGCTGCATCCTGATTGTTGATGCATTCAAAAAAGCCGATTCCACCAACGAGCATCTCATCACACTTATTTTTATATTTTTGATTTTGAAAAGCAGCAATTCGTCCAATTAATTGTCCGTCATCGTTTTTTAAAATCCATCTAATTGCTTTTCCAAAACGAAATGCTTTATTCTTTTTGGTATCAAAAACCTCCTCAATATCTTTGTTTAAAGGCTGTATCCAATTGGCATCATTGGCATAGATTACCCCAGCAACGTCTATAAATTGTTTGGCCAATAAAGGGGTATCAACAGGAATAATTTGCATTTGATGAAATTAACGGAATTAAGACAATTATACCGAAGTGATATTTGTAATGGTCCAATGAAATTGTCCCAAACAGCTATCCAATCGGCATAATACTATAAAATTATGGACTAAATTGTAATTCAAAATGGTATTATTTAGAAGCTTGTTGTTTTCTCAATTGTTCACTAGTAAGTGAAGATCCATCGTGGCTCCAACCTGGCGGCATAAACAAGTATTTTATTTTAGTAGCTAACGGTGCCTTTTTATTGAAGTCGTTTTTTATAGAAATCCATTCATGAAATATGAGTTTAAACGGATTATTCGTTTGAGGCAATGGCTTTGTTAGTCCAAATTTCACAGGCTCTTCTTCTAACTCGTCTTGAAATGTTCCAAACATTTTATCCCAAATGATCAAACACATGCCCATGTTTTTATCTAAATAAGTAATGTTGCTTGCATGATGCACACGATGATGGGCTGGACTCACAAAAATAGCTTCAAACCATTTGGGCATTTTTTTTACATATTGAGTATGTACTAAAATGCCATAAGTTTGGGTAATGGCATACATGAAAATGATGTCCAACGGCTTAAATCCCAACATCGCAATTGGAATAAAGTAAAAGAAACGATAAACAGGTTGAAATACAGAAGACCTAAAGCCAGTCGTTAAATTAAAATCATCTGATGAATGGTGGGTGACATGAACAGCCCAAAATATTCTGCAGAAATGATCAACACGATGCTCTACATAAAATGCAAGGTCTTCTAAAATAAAAAGTAAAAACCAATAAATGTAAATGTTTTCGATTTTTAAAAATGCATGTTGATAGCTCCATGCTAAAACGGAAAAATAAAATAATCCCCTTAAAAAAACGTCCAAACTGCCGTTTAATAGAGTAAAAAGGACGTTTTCTAAAACGCCTCTAATTGTATAAAAATTTCGATGTTGCCAATTGCTTAAAATTATTTCCAACCCAATTAAAACAGTGTATAATGGGATAGAAAATAAAACAAATAAAGCCTCTTTGGATTCGAACATTTTTTTAAATCAACGGTGAAATTATCGTATTTCAAAAAACCTAAACAGACATGATTTCTTTTTCTTTAGCAACAAGATGCTTATCAACAAGTGCAATAAATTTATCTGTAGTTTCTTGCACAGTGATTTCAGCCGATTTGCATTCGTCTTCGCTTACTCCGTCTTTTTGTAATTTTTTTATTTGTTCAATACCATCTCTTCTTATGTTGCGAACTGAGATTTTTGCATTTTCACCCTCACCGTTACATTTTTTCACCAATTCTTTTCTTCTTTCTTCGGTTAATGGGGGTAGAAATAAGCGAATGTTTACGCCATCATTTTGTGGAGTGATGCCAATATTTGCAGCCATTATTCCTTTTTCAATAGGTTGCAGCATTGATTTTTCCCAAGGTTGAATAGAGATTGTGCGTGCATCTAGTATTGAAATATTGGCAACCTGACTCAATTGTGTTGGATTACCGTAATAATCTACCATTATTCCATCAAGCATAGATGGAGTTGCTTTTCCAGCTCTGATTTTTGTAAGTTCCGATTCTAAATGACCAATTGCTTTAGTCATTGTAGCTTCTGTATCGGTCAATATTTGGTTTATATCTGACATAAATTATAAAATTGTGCGCAAAATTATTGAAAACTAGTTTTATTTCGAAAGGTTTTTTATTAATCAACTTCTACTATTTCGTTTTTTGTAGAAAAAAAACGATGAGAGTTGGTTGTTTCATTTTTAAGATCGGCCAAATTGGAACCTAATTTTTGATTTTTATTTTTGATAAAATAAATCGAACCCATAAATAAAGCACCAGCAATAATTAGAATTACAAATTCAATATTTATGCCTAATCCATCAAAAAATAAAGCGACTCCTATAAAAAATAAGTTGGTTAATACACAGATCAAAGTAGTTTGTTGATGCGAAAAACCGGCATCTAATAAAAAATGATGGATGTGATTTCGGTCGGCACTAAAAGGAGACCTTCTATTTAAGATACGCAAACTAAAAACCCGAATTGTATCAAACAATGGAATCATTAGAATTGAAAAGCCAATTGCAGGTGCAGAATGAAATGAAATGCTATGAGTTCCAGCAGAAGCAATGGCGATGAATTTAATCACCAAGATAGAATTAATTAAGCCCAATAATAATGAACCAGTATCTCCCATGAAAATCTTTGCTGGCGGAAAATTAAAAATAAGAAATGCAACTAAACTGCCCGTTAATGCTAGTGCCATTGTAGCGTATGCCGTTTCATGCACCAAAATAAAATAAATCCCAAAACTAGCTGTAGAAATAATGCCTAATGCACCAGCCAAACCATCGATACCATCAATTAAATTAAATGAATTGATGATCATTACAATCGTAACCACGGAAATGGTTAGATTCGCTAAATGTGGTATTGCGTGAATGCCCAATATACCGTGTAAGCTATTGATTTGAATGCCGCCAAATTGAACCAGAATCCCTGCCGCAATTACTTGCCCAATAAATTTTTTAGATGGGGAAATGATTAGAATATCATCTTTCAAACCTAAAAAGAAAACAACAATTGTAGAAGCAATGAAAAATTGAAACTCAGGATTTTTCCCAAAAGAAACGCCCATAAGTATTGAAAAAACAAATCCTGAAAAGATGCCTAATCCCCCCAAAGTAGGAACAACTACTTGATGAATTTTTCTTTCGTCAGGTTCGTCGAATAGTCGTTTTTCTTTTGCTACCTGAATAATTACAGGTATAGCAAAAAAGGTAATTAAAAACGACAATCCGCCACACAGGAAAATATTATCCATTGGTTTTAAATAAATTCTGATTACAAATGTATCAATTTAGTTTCGAATTATGCTTTGGCCAAATATTAAATTATGCTTCGTTTTTTAATATATTTTTCATTTTTATCTAATAATTTCAAAAACCAATCAATCATTCAATTTGTTTGTTGAATTTAGAAAATCATTTTTTTTATTCTTTGTCTTTGTAAACTTTTGATTTAGGTTTGCATTTCATTAATCAAAATATCGTGGAAATAAATACTTTAAAACAAACTGCTTCTCAAATCAGAAGAGATATTGTAAGAATGGTTCATGCTGTTCAAAGTGGTCACCCAGGTGGATCGTTGGGTTGTACAGATTTTTTAACAGCTTTGTATTTTGATGTAATGCATCATAATCCTCAATTTTCTATGGACGGGGTTAATGAAGATGTTTTCTTTTTAAGCAATGGCCATATATCTCCGGTATTTTATAGCTGCTTGGCAAGATCTGGATATTTCCCTGTATCAGAATTGGGAACTTTTAGAAAAATAAACAGCCGTTTACAAGGCCATCCCACCCCACATGATCAATTACCTGGCGTTAGAATGGCAAGTGGTTCATTGGGACAGGGGTTAAGCGTAGCTATTGGGGCGGCTTTAACCAAAAAATTGAATAAGGATACTAAAACGGTTTTTGCATTATTAGGAGATGGAGAATTGGATGAGGGACAAAATTGGGAAGCCATTTTGTTTGCAGCACATAAAAAAGTAGATAATTTAATTGCAACTATAGATTGTAATGGCCAACAAATTGATGGTTCTACAAAAGATGTAATGGGTTTGGGCAATTTGAAAGCAAAGTTTGAAGCATTTGATTGGATCGTTACAGAAATGGACGGCAACAATATGGAAGAAGTGATTGCAGGATTAAACAAAGCCAAATCATTATTGGGCAATCAAAAACCAGTTGTGATTTTGATGAAAACTGAAATGGGTAAAGGCATTGACTTTATGGAAGGCACACACGAATGGCATGGTATTGCACCAAACGACGAGCAATTGGCAAAAGCTTTAGCACAACTTCCAGAATCACTTGGCGATTATTAGTATTTATTTCAACATTAAAGGCTGCTTAGAAGCTTTGTGTGCGGGAAGCCACGAAGCAATGAATACAATGATAAAAGCAACTCCAATTACCATTAGGAAATCGGAGACAATCATTTTTACAGGGAAATAATCTATTAGAAATGAACCTCCTTGGATTTTTATAATTTCAAATTTGAGTTGAAGCAAACAAATTAAAATTGCAGAAACTACTCCAATTGAAGTGCCTATTATCCCCAATAAGAAACCTTCGCTTAAAAATATTTTCTTTATTTGTGTTGATGACGCACCCATACTTTGAAGAATGGAAATATCTTGTTTTTTTTCCAACACCAACATCGTTAATGCACTGATCATATTGAAAGCTGCAATGATTAAGATTAATGTAAGTACCACATAAATCGCCCATTTTTCAATGGCCATGGTTTGGTATAAAGAGGCATTTTGCTCAAATCGATTTTGAACTATCATATTTTCCCCTGTAATCGTTTTTAAAAAATCAATCGCTTTTTTTGCGTCTGTATTTTTTTTTAATTTTATTTCAATGGCCGAAAAAGTATTTTCTGACATACCTGTTTGCTGCCGTAAAAAATCAATATTTGTGAGTGCGTAACTGTTGTCGAATTCTTGTTGAATGGAAAACACACCAGAAGCTTGAACAACACCCTCACTTAAATTTGAGAGCGGGTCGCTTTGGACAGCATTGGATTTGGGCAGAATAATCGTTAATTTCTCAGGGCCAAATGCTTCATTTAAAACAATACCCGAAGCTTGTTGCACACCATAACCCACAACGATTTTAGGGGTGTCAATATTCCCTAATTGAAATTTCCCTTTGATTATTTTATCTGAAAAATTTCCAAGGTTTTGAAATCTATTATCAACGCCTTTTATTTTTACTACCGATTGATAATCGCCATTTTTCAAAAGTGCTTTTTCTTCAATGTTATATGAAGCTATTTCTACAAAATCATTGCGGTTAATTTTATTAATTAATTCAGCATTTAGTGTAATTGTTTTTCCGGTAGCGGGAATGATTTT
>CANFUJ010000102.1 GCA_947450165.1 Chitinophagaceae bacterium | reverse complement strand
GTAAATGTATTGTCGTAACGAACCTTTTTCCATCCACTTACCAAATCGTATTGTCCAAGTGCTAAGGTTTTTAATAACTCAGGAATTTCGTCAGGACTATCTTGCATATCTGCATCCATTGTGATAATATAATCGCCTTGGCTGGCTTTGAATCCTTCGTTTAGTGCCGCACTCTTGCCATAATTACGCTGAAATTTAATGCCTTTTATGTTGGGATTTTGCTCACTTAATTCGCGAATAACCTTCCATGAATTATCAGTACTTCCATCGTCAATAAGAATTACTTCATATTTCAAACGCTCTTTGGTGACTACTTTTTCTATCCAAGCACACAACTCAGGTAAAGATTCTTCTTCATTTAATAGCGGGATTACAATTGATACATCCATAATATTATGTGTTATTCACGAAAATCAAATATACGGTTTATACGAATTAAATTATTTTTTGCTCCAAAATCCCGAAGCTACAACGGTTACCAAAGTGCCCATTAGCAAATATTTTATGGTATTAAAAGCAAGCATCATTGGAATGAAAATCTGTCTTAACTTTTTACTATTTTCTTGTATTTCAGGCAAGGTTTTATTGCCTTGCTTGATAATTAAGTCTTCATTAAACTTAATGGCTTCTTCCAATATTTGTAGATTATATTTATAAAATATCCAAGAATATATGACCATAAAAAATGCAACTACTACAAATATTTTAAAGCCTTCTCCAAATAATTGTTTAAAACCGGCTTCTGGATTTAATTGACGAAATTGAAAAAGCCCCAATAATAATCCAGATATAAATACAAAAAAAATGATGTACTGACTTGATCCATTATCCGGCATTTTAAGTGCGTAAAAACAAATTAATGCAGTGCTGATAAGCAATAAAGAAAGCAACATGCCTTTTTTGGTAGAATTAAGTGTATTTAAATTCAATTGAAAACGATTTTATTGTTGTTGATAATGCCCAATACTTTTCCAGTAAATGTTTGTCCAATGTATGGATTGTTTATTGATTTAGATTTGATGTCTTTTTGTTCAAACGTATTTGTAATGGTTGGGTCGAATATAGTTAAACATGCTAATTCGCCTTCTGCAATATTGGGAATAGACAAACCGAAAATATTTCTTGGATTTGTAGTTAATTGACTGATTAAAGTTTCAACATTTTTGGAATGGCTATTCAATACGCCAAACACATTTTCTAAACCAATCATGCCAAATTTAGCATATTCAAATTCGCAATTCTTTTCGTCGGTATGAAGCGGAGTGTGGTGAGATGCAATACAATTTATAACACCTTCGGCAACGGCTTCTCTCACAGCAAGCATATCTGCTTTTGTTCTAAGTGGCGGATTTACTTTTAAGTTGGTATTGTAATCCATTAAATCTTCATCGCAAAAATGTGCATGGTATGGTGTTGCGGAAGCAGTAACATTAACCCCCAATTGTTGTGCTTCGTTTATAATTTCGATGCTTCTTCTGGTTGAAACCCCTGTAATATGCAATTTAGAATTGGTGTATTTTGCCAATTCGATATCTCTTGAAATCATCAATTCTTCGGCAATTGCTGGTTTACCAGGCAAACCAAGTTGAGTACTTATAACACCTTCATTGATTAACCCATTTGCCGATATATTTTTATCATCTGGAATTTGAATGATTACAGATTGATTGGCCAAAACATATTGCAACGCTTTTATCATAATTCCCGCATTTTGAACAGAGTTGGTTCCATCAGAAAATGCAATTGCGCCACTTTGGTGCATGTCGTACATCTCAGCCAATTCACTTCCTGCAGCATTTTTAGTGATACTGCCAATGGGGTGAATAGTTACAGCAAAAGGACTGCCTTTTTGAACTATATATTCAATTTGAGTTTTTGAAGATAATGTAGGATTAGTGTTTGGGGCAATCATTACATTGGTAAATCCTCCAGCTGCTGCGGCTGCAATACCCGATTCTAGTGATTCGCGATACTCATATCCAGGATCAGAAAATTGAGCAAACACGTCCATCCATCCAATGCTCACATGCAAATTTTCAGAAGTAATCGTCTTGTCCGCTTGTACATCAAGATAATCTGAAATGCTGGATATGATTCCATCTTCAATTAGAATATCTTTTATTTCACCATGAAAGGGTGTTTGTAAACAGATGATTTTTGCTTGCTTAATTAGTAATTTCATTTTGTATTACTCCATTTAGGTGGATAATTATTTTAACTCAATGCCTATTTTTCGGATTAATTATTGATTTTTTTCAACGCAAATATCAATAAAAAATGTGAGGAAACCATTATGTTTGGCGTTTATTGTTTGTTGTTTATTGTTTGTTGTTGGACCATAAATTTATCGAGCATCCAGTATCCATTATCTCGAATCATCTTTTCTAATTTCTTCCAATTTTTTTGCATTTTTCTACCGTTTCTGAAATTTATTCAACAATTGAGTACTTTATTTTTAATTTTCACAATCATTTGCATAAGTATTTGTTTGTGTGACAATGATAGAATAAATTTGCCCACAATATTTAAATTTCTATATCAAAAATCAAAATTAGCATGAGACAAATTGCCTTTAGAGAAGCATTAAGAGAAGCAATGCAAGAGGAAATGAGATTAGATGAAAACGTGTTTTTAATGGGTGAAGAAGTTGCTGAATATAATGGCGCTTATAAAGTGAGTCAAGGTATGCTTGAAGAATTTGGCGAAAAAAGAGTTATTGATACGCCAATTGCAGAACTTGGGTTTACGGCTATCGCTGTAGGTGCTGCTCAAAATGGCTTACGTCCGATTGTAGAATTCATGACTTGGAACTTTGCAGTTTTGGCATTGGACCAAATTTTAAATACCGCCTCTAAAATGTTGGCAATGAGTGGAGGCCAAGTAGGTTGTCCTATTGTATTTAGAGGTGCAAATGGAAGTGCTGGACAATTGGGTGCACAACATTCTACTTCTTTTGAAAGCATGTATGCTAATATTCCTGGTTTGAAAGTTATATCTGTTAGTAACCCTTACGATGCAAAGGGATTATTAAAATCTGCCATTAGAGACAACGATCCCGTTGTTTTTATGGAAAGCGAATTGATGTACGGTGATAAAGGTGAAGTTCCTGAAACAGAATATTTAATTCCAATTGGAAAAGCAAATGTGGCTAGGGTAGGTCATGATGTTACAATCGTATCTTTTAATAAAATGATGAAAGTGGCGTTAGGTGCTGCTGAAGAATTACAAAAAGAAAATATTAGCGCAGAAGTTATTGATTTAAGAACAATCCGTCCTTTGGATTGGTTTACCATACTTGAAAGTGTTAAGAAAACAAATCGTTTGGTAATCGTTGAAGAACAATGGCCATTTGCTTCTGTATCGTCTGAAATTACGTACAGAATACAAAAAGAAGGATTTGATTATCTTGATGCGCCAATCAGAAGAATCACTTCAGCAGATGCGCCAATGCACTATGCACCAAACTTAGTTTCTGCTTATTTACCAGATATCGAAAGAACGGTAAAATTAGTAAAAGAGGTAATGTACGTTAGAAAGTAAAATGATTTTTTAACGAAATCAAAAACATGAAAAAATATATTATCTTACTGATTTTTATTGTTTTTTCAGATAAACTTTCTGCACAAAAATTATACACCAGTTTCTTTTTGGGAGGATCAAACTACCAAGGGGATTTACAGGAGTCAATTTTTTTACCCCAAACTGCTAAATTAGTTACTGGATTTGGTTTTAATTTTGAATGTACACATCGCATTTTTACCAATCTTGTTTTTTTTTCTGGCAAACTCTACGCAAACGATCATTTCAGTAAAAAAAATTTCAAGAGAAATCTCAGCTTCAACTCTAACATCTATGAGTTTGATTTAGAATTCGAATACAATCTTTTTGATTTGTACGAACATAATGCCACACCATTTGTTTATATGGGTGTTGGCTATTTTGCATTTGACCCTTATGTTGATCTTGGTACAGATGGTTCTCGTGTTTATTTATCAAATTTGAGTACCGAAGGACAAGGCTTTATCGCTGGTAAAAAAAATTATTCATTAAGTAGTTTGTGTATTCCGTTTGGAGGAGGTGTTCAGATTTTCTTAAATAAAAAAATGCGTTTAAAATATTCATTCGGTATGCGCATAACCAATACGGATTATCTCGATGATGTAAGTGATAAATATGTAGATAAAGATTTGCTCTTAAGAAATCGAGGACAAATTGCGGTTGATTTGGCTTATAAAGGAAATCAATTGTATAACGGAGCAAATTATCCTCAAGCAGGAGCAATCAGAGGTAATCCCAAAAACAAAGATTTTTATTATTTTTCTGGTTTGACGTGTAGTTTTTTATTGGATGCAAAAGGAAGAGATAAAACCATGAAGTATAAAAAAGTAAAACATATATATAACTGTCCTGAATTTTAAACTTCATTAAAATATTCCCAAATGGCCTATGCATCATTGGAGCAATGCTTGATTGACTTAGAAAAAAATGGCCAACTCATTCGAATAAAAGATGTTGTTGATCCTTATTTAGAAATGGCAGCCATTCATCTAAGGGTTTATCAATCTAAAGGTCCAGCGTTGTTGTTTGAAAATGTAAAAGGTACTAATTATCGAGCAGCTTCTAATATTTTTGGCACCATTGAAAGAAGTAGATTCATTTTTAGAAATCAGTTGAAAACAGTAGAGCGTTTAATACAACTTAAAAACGATCCATTATCTGCATTAAAAAATCCATTTGAATCATTATCCGCTGCATTTGCAGCAACCAAATCTATTCCATTAAAAAATCCATTATCCAAACCTGCATTATTTAGTGAAATCAAAATAAGTGATTTACCTCTAATTCAGCATTGGCCAATGGATGGCGGTGCATTTGTAACCTTACCTCAAGTTTACTCTGAAGATATCAATCAACCTGGAATTAGAAAATCCAATCTAGGCATGTATCGCATTCAATTGAATGGCAATGATTACAACAAAGACACAGAAATTGGTTTACATTATCAATTGCATAGGGGCATAGGAATACATCAAACCAATGCCAACAAAAAAGGTCAACCATTAAAAGTGAGCGTATTTGTTGGAGGTCCGCCTGCACATACCGTGTCTGCAGTAATGCCTCTCCCTGAAGGCATGAGCGAATTATCCTTCGCTGGAGTTTTGGGTGGAAGAAGATTTCGATATGCGTATAAAGATGGCTTTTGCATCAGCACCGATGCTGATTTTGTAATTACGGGCGAAGTTTATCCCGAAGAAAACAAGCCCGAAGGTCCTTTTGGCGATCATTTGGGTTATTATAGTTTAAAACATGATTTCCCATTGATGCACGTACATAAAGTGTATGCACGTAAAAATGCCATTTGGCCTTTTACGGTTGTTGGTCGTCCGCCACAAGAAGACACAAGCTTTGGTGATTTGATACATGAAATTACTGGTGATGCTATTCAGCACGAAGTGCCAGGATTGAAAGAATTAAATGCAGTAGATGCCGCGGGCGTGCATCCATTACTGATAGCTATAGGTAGCGAAAGATACACACCCTATATACCTACAAAACAACCCGCAGAATTACTCACCATTGCCAATAGAATGTTGGGTACTGGACAATTGAGTTTGGCGAAGTTTTTATTTATTACCTCAGATGAACAAAATAAACTAAGTACAAAAGATATTAAAAAATATTTTGAGTTTGTGTTGGAAAGAGTGCATTGGGATAGGGATGTGCATTTTTATACCAAAACAACAATAGACACACTCGATTATTCCGGCGAATCTTTAAACAGTGGAAGTAAAGTTGTCATAGCTGCTTATGGTGATGTCATTCGAAATTTAGCCAATGAGATTCCCCAAAAATTTCAAGTTTTAAGTGAGACATATAAATGTAGAATAGCAATGCCCGGCGTACTTGCCGTTCAAACAAATGTATTTAAAAATTACGAAAAAATAGAAGAGGAGATTGCTATACTAAATGCAAAAATTGAAATAGAAAATAATTCCAATTCCGAAATCACCTTAATTGTTTTGTGTGATGACGCCGATTTCGTTTCTCAAAATTTAAACAATTTCCTTTGGGTAACATTTACGCGCTGCAATCCTTCGCATGATATTCATGGCATAAATGCATTTGTTGAAAACAAACATTGGGGATGCAAAGGCCCATTGATTATAGATGCCAGAATTAAACCTCACCACGCACCACCGGTTGAAGTTGATTCAAAAGTTGAAGAGAAAATAGAAAAACATTTTAAAAAAGGCGGGGCGTTATATCAAATTAAAAATTAAAAATTAAAAATTAAAAATTAAAAATTCAAAAGTAAAAAGGTCGGTTAGAAAGTTTGGGCTTTATTGACTTTTTACTTTGTCATCATTATGAAACAATCACTATTATTCTTATTATTTTTTTTACTTTTTAGCAGTTTTGGCTTCACCCAATCCAAAGCAGTTTCTTATCAAAAAAACAATAACACATTACTTTGGGAAGTTTCAGGTAATGGATTAGCAACTCCAAGTTATTTGTTTGGCACTTTTCATTTGATGTGTAAGGACGATATGGTTTTTTCTAAAAATTTTTCAAATGCCTTATCCAATGCAAATACGCTTGTTATGGAAATAGATTTGAGTGATGCTAAGAACACATTTGGGGCAATTGAATTTCTAAAAATGAAAAATGATACTACTTTAAAAAAGATACTTTCACAAAATGAATACAATCGATTAAGTACGTTTTTTAAAGATTCATTAAAAATGAGTTTATCTTTTTTTGAAAACATGAAACCAGTTTTTTTACAAGCCCTGTTTTATCCTAAAATGATGTCTTGTAAACAATCGGGATCATTGGAAGAAGCCATTATGGCTCAAGCAAAAAAAGCAAACAAACAAATTAAAGGGCTCGAAACCATTGAGCTTCAATCTGCATTACTAGATAATATTTCATATCAAGAGCAAGCCAAATCATTAATGGAATTGATAAATGATTTTCAGAATCAAAAACTCAATTTTGAGCAATTGCTCTTGAGTTACAAAAGTCAAAATGCAAACGAAATGAGCAAGCTTATTGAGTCTGATCCAGAATTGAAAAATCAGAGGCCAGAATTACTCGACAATAGAAATTTGAACTGGGTAAATCAATTCGAACAACTCATGCCAAAATCATCACTGTTTGTAGCTGTAGGTGCAGGACATCTTTTTGGCGAAATGGGGTTGATTCAACTGCTTCGAAAAAAAGGGTATCAACTTAAGCCTATCGAAAATATAAATTAAGGTTTCGTAAATTCTTTTATTTTTGAAATAAAATTCTTCATTATGGATCAAATGAATTTAGGTGTTGGCACAAGATTACAGCATACACAACATGGGCCGGGCGTTATTGTTGGTGTTAAATATGCTACTTATTTGGTAACCTTTATTAATGTAGGTATAAAAGAAATTGATAAAACAGATCCTCAATTGGATGAAATTATACCAGAATCAGTTACACTTGAATTGGAAACGATTTCAGATGTGGAACGTTCGCTTTTAAAAATACTGCGCATGTGGTCGGATGTAAATGAAATTGTACCATTAGGCGACCGTTGGAAAGGAGGCGTAATGTTGTTGCAACCAGCCGACAAATCACAAAAACCAAAAGAAGTTCCTGTTGATGTTTTCTTTCATAAAATTGTAATGCTAAGAGATAGACTTCGCGTAATGGAGCAGCAAATCAATGCGCACAAGGTTTTGAGTGATGAAGAAAAAGTAAATCTTCAACAATATATCACACGCATTTATGGAACGTTAACCACGTTTAATGTTTTATTTAAAAACAAAGAAAATTGGTTTGTGGGTGAAAAAGGAGGGGAGTAGAGGACAAAGTTTGAGAGGTTTGGGATGTTTGAGATGTTTGTGAGGTTAAAAAGGTTCAATGAGTTCAATGAGTTCAAAAGGTTGGAAGCATTTTCTGTAAGATGCTATTGGCGCCGGTTTCCAAACCGGTGTCTAAAAGAGTTTTCAGTAGCTGACTGAGATTTAATTCGTTCAAAAAAGTTGAACGCATTTTCCCTACTATCTATTTCTAAAAAAAACTTTGTGCCTTTGAGTCTTTGTGCCTTCGTGTCAAAAAATAATTCTCGTAGAGAATTTGTTCAAGAGATTGAGGCCCCTAGAAAAATATCCAGCGAAGCGCTTTAAACTTCATTAAATCCCTCTATTTAAATCAAAGTTTTCCAATTCTTTACTTACAGCATTTAAGAACGATGAACCTAAACCACCATCAATAATTCGATGATCGTAGCTTAATGAAATATACATCATATGACGAATGCCGATAGTGTCGCCTTGAGCAGTTTCGATTACCATTGGTCTTTTTTTAATAGCACCAACAGCCATTATTGCCACTTGAGGTTGATTGATTATTGGAGTACCCATGATGCTACCAAAAGTACCTACATTGGTAAGGGTAAACGTACCGCTAGTGGTATCATCGGGTTTTAATTTATTATTGCGAGCCGCATTAGCTAAGCCATTTACCTGCTTAGTTAATCCTACTAAATTTAATTGATCAGCATTTTTAATAACAGGTACAATCAAGTTTCCAGAAGGTAATGCCGTGGCCATTCCTATGTTCAAATCTTTTTTGATGATGATTTTGTCGCCATCCAAAGAAGAACTTAACATTGGATACTTCTTCAAACTTTTCACAATCGCTTCAATAAATAATGGCGTGAATGTAATTTTTTCTCCTTCTCTTTTTTCAAATTCTTTTTTCACTTTTTCTCTCCATAAAACCAAATTGGTTACATCACATTCGGCAAAACTGGTTACATGCGGACTTGTGTGTTTGCTATCAACCATATGCTTAGCAATGAGTTTGCGCATCCTGTCCATTTCAATAATTTCTACATTGCCAGAATAAACCACTGGCGCCATTTCTGGAACTGGTTTTACATTTGCTTCTACAACAGGCTTGATGATTTCTGCTTTAGTAGTTTCAATTGGAACGGCAGTATGTGAAGATTTATTTGGATTAGCCACAAAAGCTAAAATGTCTTTTTTGGTTACACGTCCATCTTGTCCAGTTCCGGGTATTTTCTCTAAATCAGCCATGCTAATACCCTCACTTTGTGCAATATTTAATACCAATGGAGAATAAAAACGCATTCCATTACTATTGGCTTGACTTGTTGTAGC
>CANFUJ010000101.1 GCA_947450165.1 Chitinophagaceae bacterium | reverse complement strand
TTGGTTCCTTTGCCAATTACGGTATCATGACTAACACCTCGATCAATGGTACAACCAGCACCAATTTCAACATCGTCTTCAATAATTACACGACCACAATCCGGCATTTTTTTATACCAAACTGCTCTATCTTTTTTTCCATTATAATAAAATGAATTGCTGCCAATAACAGTTCCAGCTTGAATGACAACTCGATCCCCAATAATGCAATGATCCATGATGGTTACGTTGGGATAGATGATGGTATCTTTTCCAATGACTACATCTTTTCCAATAAATACATTTGGATAAATGTTTGTGTTTGCTCCTATAGTAGCAGAATCGCTGATGTTTTTAGACGCAGGTTCAAATGGTCTAAAGTGATTTACGATTTTACAATAAGCTTCAAAAGGTTGATCAACAACCAACAACACTTTCCCTTCTGGCACCTCAAGTGCTTTATTGATGATGATAAAACTAGCATTACTGTTTAAACATTTTTGATAATATTTTGGATGATCAACAAAAACCAAATCGCCATTAGAAACTTTGTGTATTTCATTTATACCAGTTGCATTTTTAGTTTTATCGCCTAATATGGTAGCGCCAATTAATTCGGAAATCCATTCAATAGAAACAGGAGAAGGAAATTGCATGTTTTGTATTTTATGTTTTTAAAAGAGGTGATTATTTTTTTAAAGTAACTATTTTTTCTGCGTGATTCTCGCCCCAAATCTGCATCGACTTTATAATCGGTTCAAGTGTTTTGCCATAAGGCGTTAAACTATATTCTACGGTAGGAGGCACAGTAGCGTATGCTTTTCGTTTAATGACTTTTTCTTTTTCCAATTCTTTCAATTCTTTCACCAGCATTCGAGGGGTAATGCCATTTACGTCAATGGCTAAATCTTTGTAACGTAAAGTTCCTTTTTTTAGCAAACTATATATAATTGCAAAGCGCCATTTGCCTTGCAAGATGTTTAAAGTATATCTAAAAGGACAGCTGGTTAAAATTTTATTTTCGCGCATGATGCAATGTTTTAGGCATTACTTACTAAAAGTATATTGGTTAACAAATTAGTAACTTGATGCAAATTTATAGTAAGTATTTATATTTGCGTTCTAAAAATTATAATTATGTCAACAACAACATGGAATTTAGATGCCTCTCACTCAGAGGTTGGATTCAAAGTACGTCATTTAATGATCAGTAATGTAAATGGAACATTTGGAAAATTTACATCTTCAATTACCAATGAAGGAGAAAATTTCGAAACATCGAAAGTTATTTTTGAAGCGGAGATGAACTCTTTTAGCACCAATAATGAACAAAGAGATGGTCATATTAAATCAGCAGATTTTTTAGATGCAGAACAATTTCCAACAATGAAATTTGAAAGTAGCAGCATCGTAAAAAAAGACGATCAACTATTTGTAGTACACGGTGATTTAACCATTAAAGGAATTACTAAATCAGTAGATTTATTGGTTGAAAAATCAGACACTGCAAAAGATCCTTGGGGACAAACAAAAATTGCATTTGATGTAACTGCAAAAATCAATCGTACAGATTTTGGATTGGTATGGAATGCACCATTAGAATCGGGTGGCGTATTGCTTGGTGAAGAAGTAAAGATTCAAGCAGAAGTACAATTTGTTTTAGCTCAATAATTATCAACTATTAAAAAAATATGGCTGTCTCATAAATTTGAGGCAGCTTTTTTTATATTTTATTTGAAGAAGCGTTAATAAAAAAATTTAATCAAAAGTCAAATTAGTAAGTTGAAAATAAAATTTTATTAATCCGCTGAAACACTAGTAAATTCAATAGTTTCAGAGAATCATATTTTATTAATGCTTCAATATATTTTTTATTTTGCTTACAAAAATTAGTTGAATAAATTTCGCTTATCCACAAAGCAAAAAAAAATGTTGATAAAATAATTGTAATAATTTTTTCTAATCGCAGAAATTATTTTTAATATTGTGCACGGGAATTTGGTTCCCGTACTTACTAACCCATCTATATATTAAAGCCCGACATTTTTTGTTGGGCTTTTTTACGCACTTTACATTACTCTTTATTTATCTTATATCATCTTGATGCAACTTTGTACATCACAATTTTTATGTGATAATTTAAATCACATTCGTGTTTTTATTTTTTAGAAGTATCTTTGTTTTGTGAAAATAAATAAACAGCATATTATCTTAACCAGCATTGTTTTTTTTATCAGCTTGGTTTCAAAAGCACAATGTTCGATGTGTACAAAAACAGCTTCGCAACTTGGCGAAAAACCAGCGTTGGGTTTAAACAATGGTATACTTTATTTGATGCTCGCTCCGTTTGCCATTATTGGTGTAATTGCATATCGCTGGTGGAAAAGTCAAGGGGATTCTCAGTAATATTTTTTTATAAACTGATAGAGGTTTATCAGTCCTTCGTTTTTTTCTATTTCAGATTTCAAAGCAGATTTTTCAACATCCTGCATTCTTTTACTTCTAATTAATTGATAAGCCCTTTCTGCAAGCAACCACGATTTTCTATCGTTAACCTTTGATTTATTAGAAGCATTAATTTTTTCCTTTAGTAATTCAATCCCTACTTTAGTTGAAGCAATCGTTTTTACAATTGGAATTTCTTGTTGTTTGTGATGAAATACAGGTGCAAGCATTTGCTTAAGTGTATTGATAAATGCATCTGCACCTTCTCGATCTGATTTATTGACAACAAAAATATCTGCAATTTCCATCAAACCAGCTTTCATGGTTTGTATTTCATCGCCCGATTCGGGCACAAGCACCACAACAGTTACATCTGCTAATCCTGCAATTTCAATTTCACTTTGTCCTACACCAACCGTTTCAATAATCACTATGTCAAAATCAGCGGCTTTTATAATTTCAGATATCTCAATAATTTTTGGATTTAATCCACCTAACGAGCCTCTTGAAGCCAACGAACGAATATAAACATTTGGATTGTTGTACCATTCGCTCATGCGTATTCTATCGCCAAGCAAAGCGCCTAAATTAAACGGCGATGATGGATCGACACAAAGCACTGCCACTTTTTTATTATCTGCCGTAAATGCCCCAATAAGCGCATCTGTGATGGTACTTTTGCCCGCGCCCGGCGGTCCTGTGATGCCAATGATCTGTCCTTTGTTGCTGGTATTCAAAGATTGCATAAATGATTCATAACCTGGCGCTTCATTTTCTACCAATGAAATGCAACGAGCTAGTGATTTAATATCACCGCTTACCAATTGAAATTTTAACGTATCAGACATTGTTTGCAAATTAATACAAATTAAGTTTCTGTGTAGGTACTTATTTTTTAATGATTATTTTTGGAGCAAATTTTTTAAATGCATCCAGCCAATGTAATAATAGATTGCGAAAGAATGAAGTATCCCTTTACCGGACTTTACACTTATTGTAGTGCGCTCAGTAAATCATTGGTTCAACAAAATAATCCATCAGAACTTAAGTTGCATTTTTATACTCCAGAAAAAGAAATTGGTTTTTTGGGAGATGACCAACATTACTACAAACAAAAATCTTGGCATAAATTATTTAATCCTATTGCCTTGCGTGCAGATATTTGGCACGGGACTTATCAAAACAGCAATTATTATCCTACTCAAAAAAAGGTAAAAAAAATCCTTACCATTCACGACCTAAATTTTATGGTTGAAGGAAATAAATCTGTATCTAAACAAAAGAAGTACTTAAATAAATTACAAGATCAAATTGATCGTTCGGATTTAATCACAACTATTTCTTCTTTTACTTTAGATTTTGTAAAACAACATTTGAATCTTCGAAATATACCTACTAACGTTATTTATAATGGTTGTAATGTTAATGTATTAGAGCATCCCCCAACAAAACCTGCTTTTATTCATGAAGCTGATGAATTTATTTTTTCGATAGGCACCATCGCCAGAAAAAAGAATTTTCATGTGTTAATTCCGCTGCTTAAAAACAACAATTTTAAGTTGGTCATAGCTGGAATTTTTCAGGACTCCAATTATCAGGCGTTTATAATGGATGAAGCCAGAAAACATCATGTGGCTGAAAGGGTTGTAATGCCTGGGTCGATTACAGAATCAGAGAAATGGTGGTTGATGCAACATGCCAAAGCATTTGTTTTCCCATCTATTGCAGAAGGATTCGGTATTCCAGTTGCAGAAGCCATGCACTTTGATGCGCCTATAATTTTATCAACGCATACATGTTTGCCGGAAATTGGTGGAGATGCTGCTTACTATTTTTCATCTTTTGATTCCGAACAAATGCAACATGATTTTAAAAATGCATTAGATCATTATCATTCAAATCCCAATCAAAAAATTAAAATGAAGCAACGTGCTGATTTATTCGATTGGGATAATGCAGCAAATCAATATTTAAACCTTTACAGGAAGTTAATTTAAATTGTATAAAATGAATGTTTTGTTGTTAGAGATTGGCGGTTCACATATTGAGTGCATGTACAGTTATCTTCATCTATTAAAGATAAAAAATCATCAAGTTCATTTGGCTTGCAATCAAAAGCTAGTTGACCTTTTCCCAGAGCAAGAAAAACTTGATGGGCTATTGATTTTAAAAGATAAATTTTCTTTTAGCGAGCAAATAAAAGCTTTTTTTCAAATCAGAAATTACATCCAAAAAAACAACATTACGCATTTAGTCATCAATACTTGCGAGCTTAAAATCATTAGAAATCTATTTCTTTTTATACCTAATAAAATCAATTGCACTGGACTTGTTCATAATGCCAAAAAACTAGAAAAGAGCGTAACCTTTACAAGGTTGCTTTCAATAAAAATGAAAAAGTATCTTGTGTTGGGCGATTTTTTACTCAAGAACATTCAACCGTTTTACAAATTTCAGGTACAATCTTTTTATCCCATTTATTTTCCATCGGTTAAAAATAAAACTGTTCAAAAACCAGATGGCGCTTTTTGGGTTTGTATTCCTGGTGGCGCTTCTCACCAAAGAAGGGATTATCTTTTATTGATTGACGCATTAAGTAAAACTGATCTACCTACTCATATTCAATTTATTTTTTTGGGCAAATACTATCTTAATGAAGTCATTGACAAAAGCACAACCGAATCAGAATGGTGGAAAAATCACATTATAACATTTGATGAAGAAGTGCCCTACGATATTTTTCATCAATACATACAGCAATCAGATTTCATTTTACCATTAATAAAAATGGAAAACGATACGATGTACGGATTGGCGCGTATTTCGGGTTCTTTTAATCTTGGCTTAGGATACAAAAAACCTTTTTTACTGCCAGAAAATTATAAAGCAAATTCCGATCTTTTACCGTATTCCATGTATTACAAAAACACAAATCATTTGTTGGATATAATTGTGAATAGTGATTCGGATAAATCTTCTATTGCTACAATTCAACAGAATTATAATACAGGTATTTTTAAAGATTTCAATTTAATGGCAGATCAATTTTGTACGTTTATTCAACAATAAATATTTCAATTTATGCAGTTAGTGAGTGTTGTTTTATGCAGTTATAATGGAATAGCATTTATCCAAAGTCAGCTGGATAGTCTAGAAGCTCAAACGTACAAAAATATTGAGTTTATTTGTTCTGACAACAATAGTAATGATGGAACAGATGTTGTTTTAAAAAATTGGTGTGCGCAAAATCCTTCAACACGAAAATTCATTTCCTATCCAGAAAAAGGGTTGAACAAAAACTTCTTTAATGCCATTCAATTTGCTACAGGCACATACGTTATGTTTTGTGATCAAGATGATATTTGGATGCCTGAAAAAATAGCCATGTTGGTTTCATTTCACGAAAAGCACCATAAAGCAAGTATGGTTTATTGTTTATCTCAGAAATTTCACAGTCAAATTCCAACAAACATTAAAAGAAAAAAAATTAGCCATCTTGAAGGAACGAACATTAAAAAAACAATGTTGATTTCGCATACGCTTGGACATAATTTGCTTATAAAAAATGAGGTTTTACAAAAGATTCCTGTTCCAAATAATGAACATGTTGCTTACGACTGGTGGATAACGGTAAGTGCGATGTGCATGGGCTACATTGCTTGTTTACCTCATGTACTTACCTATTGGCGTCAACACCATCACAACACCACCACTAAAATTAATACAGGACTTTATTACAAAAGCAGAATCCTTTATTTGCAATCATTCCTTACAAATGATTTGATATCGAATGAAAATAAAAATTGGATTACAAAAGCAAAGAATAATTTTGAATCGCTAAGATCAAAACGCTTTTCTATTTCACTGTTTTTATTCCTTTTAAAAAATGCAAAATTTATTTTCTTTTACAAGCGTAAGAAAAACGTTATTTCAAAATGGATTTCGTTTACAAAATGGGCTTTTAGAATGAGTCACAAATCTTTTAGGATTGATTAAAATAACCCAAGTATTTTAAAAATTATTATTTCTCGTTAAATCGCTTTACAATTTTATGGTTTTTAAAAGTGAATAATCTTCTACCCATTCGCTTTTCAAACCACTCTAGTATTCGGTATTTTAATTTTAAATTTTTCTTTTTGATATCAAGATTTACATCCCAATTTTTTTGACTAATTCTGTCTTTCATCACCAATGGATGCGTTTCTTCAAATCTTTTTAAAGAATCAAATTCATTGTAATCAAAAAAATCTTCTGTTTGTAAAAACTGATTTAAAGATTCATCATTATCGTTCCAAAAACCAGCAACATTTTTTTGCTTGATTTTCATTTGCTTGGGATTTTTCACCCAGCCATAATGGTAAACGAAAGCATCTGTTTTTACTACATTTATTTTTTCAGTTCCTTTTCTAAATCCTTGTGCATCTCGATATGATTGAATGTTCTTATCATTTCTGATTATACGCGTTTCGCAATTATACCATTTTCTACTATCACCCACATAATCATACGTACCATAAAAATGTAAGTAATTGAATAAAATGCCTTCAACCGATTTATCATCTACATATTTTTTCATTGCTGCACTAACAAGCGAATGATATTTTTCATGAATGACTTCATCCCCTTGAATATAAAATATCCAATCGGTATCTGCGGAAACATGTTCCATTACTTTATTCGTTTCTACCGCCAATATTTTTCCACCTTTACGCAAACTTAAATCCCAAGTTGAATGCACAATTTTGATTTTATCAGTGTTGATATTTTTAATCAATGCTTCAGTTTCATCTTCACCATCACCAATAGATACAATCATTTCATCCACCATGGGAAGAATAGATTTTATCGCTTCCACGATGGGATAATCATTTATAATGGCATTTCTAATAAACGTAATTCCGGTTACTTTCATTTTATAAAATTGTGCCTAAATTGTTTACACGGTATTTTTTAATTTGCAAATATTTCACTGTACAAATTATATTCTCATTTTTAATACGAAGACAAAATAAACGTATTTAATTCATAAATTTGAATTTGTCATGTACGATGACAATGGAAATTCATTCTGATTTTAACTATATTTATGATGTAATAAACAAATAAATTTGAAAATGATTGACATAAATAATACACTTATAGAAGGTTATTTACAAATGTTGGAAAATCTGAGTGCAAATAATAAGTTAGACCTCATATCAAAATTATCATTAACTATTAAGGGAAATGATAAAGTAAATAACAAAACATTTTACGAATCATTTGGCGCTTGGGATTCTAGTCAATCTGCAGAAGAAATTATCAAAGAGATAAGAAAATCAAGAAATCTAAAAAGACAAATTGAAAAATTTTGAAACAGTTTCTAATTGATACCAATATTTGTATCTTTTTTATCAAAGGACAATTTGATTTAAAAAAAAGATTTGAAGTAGTAGGGTCTAAAAACTGTTATATCTCTGAGATTACACTTGCAGAATTAAAATTCGGAGTTGCAAACAGCGAAAAAAAAGATAAAAATCAAAAAGCACTTGATAAATTCCTGACAGGAGTGAAGATTGTTCCAATTTTTCATTCACTAGATTTATATGCATCAGAAAAAGCAAGATTAAGAAAAGTTGGTACTCGAGTAGACGACTTTGATATTTTAATTGGTGTTACATCAGTAAAACATAATTTAATTATGGTAACAAATAACATGAGTCATTTTAAGCGATTAAAAGGAATCTCTTTAGAGGATTGGACAAAATAATTTTTTGAATCTCAAATTTTATTTTTGGAACTGAAAATATAAACCAATTTAAAAGATTTAATTCTTTTAAAATTAAATTTTAATGACAAATTTTATTCCCATTTTTCCTTTGGCGCTGGTTGTTTTTCCGGATGAACATTTGAACCTGCATATTTTTGAACCTCGTTACAAACAATTAATTACAGATTGTTTTGCCAATAAAAAACCTTTTGGTATTCCTGCTGTCATCAACAACAAAATGATGGATTTGGGTATGTTGGTAGAGATTGTAGAAATTTCTAAAATTTATGATGATGGTAAAATGGACATTAAAACAAAAGGGGTATCCATGTTTAAAATTTTGGAAACCATAAAAGAATTACCCGACAAATTATATAGTGGTGCGATTGTTTCATATCAAAATTATATTAACGATGGAAGTCCTGTTATGATGAAAAAAATACTTGAACTCATTTCAACCTTGCACGAAAAATTGGGTGTATCTAAAAAGTTTAATAAACCCGATGATGCTTTACAAAGCTTTGATGTTGCACATCATATTGGCTTTTCTATTGAAGATGAATATCAATTGTTGGAATACGCACGTGAATTACATCGTCAAGAATACATCAAACGCCATTTGGTAAAAGTACTTTCAGTAATGAATGAAATGGTTTTATTGGAAAAGAAAATAAAACTAAACGGACATTTTAAAAATTTGGAAGGATTTGAATTTTAATGTTTTTACCTACCAAACAATTTATCCATCTCTTCTTTTTTAAAGCTCAAATACGTAGGTTTCCCATTGGGCGTTGTATTTGATATTTCACATTCAAATAAATCAAACACCAAACTTTGCATTTCTTTTTGCGTTAAAATCTTTCCTGGTTTTATGGCATTTTGTATGGCCATTGACCGAAGTAATTTTTCGCGTTTAGAGTATTTTAATTCACTACTGAAATGTTTGTATTGTTCTATTATTTTTTCAATCGCAGTTTTTTCATTTCCATGATCAACATCGCCTGGCGTTCCTTGAATGACAAAAGTATTGTTGCCAAAGGGTTCTAGCTGATATCCCAATTCTTTCATATCGTCAAGCATCTCCGTAAGCAATACCGCATCCGATGCTGATAAATCTATGGTTGCAGGAAATAAACTTTGTTGAATGGGAAT
>CANFUJ010000100.1 GCA_947450165.1 Chitinophagaceae bacterium | reverse complement strand
ATAATTACACAATGCTGCAGCAACGTTAGCTTCGCCACCACCGTAAGTGATATCGAATGTATCTGCTTGCACAAATCTTTTGAAATCTGGAGTTGATAAACGGAGCATGATTTCTCCCATAGTAACTACTTTTTTTGACATAACTTTTTGTTTTTTTTCTTTTGTTTAATTAAAATATTTTTTAGGTTTTTATTTATTAATGATCAATGGCAATAATCTTGTTGCTGATTCTACATTTATTTGAATGGAATAATTCCCATTTAATAACCCATCCAATGAAATTTTTTCACGAATGACTCCAGCCTCTTTAATTTTATTTTTACAAAATGTTTTTATTTTTTTCCCTTCTTCATTCAGCAAACAAATAGAAACCGTTGATTGTTTATTCAAGATGTATTCTAATGTTGATTCAAGATTGGTTTCGCCTGGGTATAAAACTGAAGTGCCTAAAGTATTTACATTGTTTTGATTTCTACCAACGGTGTTATTGTTTATTAAACATTCGCATCCATTGTACGACTGCCCTAAGCTTGTAGTTTGAACAATAACCTGCATCCAATCTCCATAGCTTTTGAAATCAGTTGTTGCTCCAGATGCATATACTCTAGCCCTGATTTCGCCTGTAGTTGAGATATACATTAAAGGCGTTGTTGTAGTGTATGAAAGAGTAGCATCAGTGGAAGAAACAATGCGACTGTCTATTTGAGTCCAACTTGATGTTAAAAAATTATAGAGATATAAAACTTGTGTGTTTGACAAAGAATTATTTCCATCATAATTCAATGTGAATTGTGTAACAGAAGAAGGTGTTTGAGAAATTTTTACACAGCCATACCAATCTGTTTTTCTTGTATTTTGGTTGGTAGAATTTACTACAAAATAACTTGAATTATTTGTTGTTAGATTTCCAAATATTCCCGTTTGAATGCTGCCAGACAAAACGGTTGTTGAGTTTGGCACGTACGTTAATAAATTATTTACATTAAGACTCTGACTAACACTAACGGCTGGACTATAAGTGCTATTCCCATTTTGACTTGCTGTAATTATTGTTGAACCAGCACTTACAATATGTACATTATTTCCTACAATATTTGCCACTGCTGTATTTGAACTGGAATATGTAACGGCTAATCCTGAAGAAGCGGTTGCACCTGGAGAAAAATCTACATCTCCAATAACTTTATTGGGCAATACCCCAAATGATATCGTTTGAGTAAGCCCTGTAACCGTTAATGTTTGGGTTTGAGTGGCGGCAGCATTGTATAAAGTATTTCCTGATTGAGATGCAGTAATGATTGCAGTACCCTGACCAACAATATGGATATTATTACCAATAATTGTTGCTACTGCAGTGTTGGAACTTGTGTATGTTACGGTTAAACCAGAATTAGAAGAAGCGCCTGGACTAAAATCTGCAATACCAATCGTTTTTGTTGGAATACTCGGGAATGTAATTGTTTGGCTGGACTTGCTTATTACCAATGATTTTACCACACTGGTTGCCGCATTATACAAAGTATTGCCAGATTGAGATGCCGTAATATTTGAAGAGCCAACACCAAAGATATGAATTTTACTGCTGACAATGGTTGCAACAGAAGTATTGCTGCTGCTGTAAGAAATAGTTAATCCTGAAGATGCTGTTGCACCAGGAGAGAAATCAATAGCTCCATAATTTTTTGATGGAAGCGCAGAAAAAGTAATGGTTTGATTGGCTTTACTAATGGTTAGTGTTTGGCTTACATTTGTTGCAGGATAATAATAATTATCGCCTGCTTGAGACGCTGTAATTGTGGACACCCCTACTCCAACAATATGAATTAATCCATTTATTATTTTAGCGACACTTGTATCAGAGCTAGTAAGGGTTACCGTTAGTCCCGAACTCGCTGTAGCATTTGAAACAAAATCGCTATCATTATAACGCTTGGTTGAAAACGCAGGAAATAATATGGTTTGCGTTTGTCTTAATGACTCCAATCTTTCAGTTAATTGTTTCATAAACAAACTTGGGATTGCCGCTATATGTGTGCCACTAGATTCTACAATACCCAAAGGTTCTGTGGTCATATCCCCTACGTTGGTAATTTGATTAAACACACAACCAATCGCCCAGTTTCTATTATCACCTTGTGGATCTTGCAAAACCATTCTATCGCCTTCGCAATTCCAAAACATTATTTCGGCACCAGCCCAACCATGACCAGTACCCGAACTTGTACGATTTTGCACATCAATTCTTCCATTAATAGCAAAAATATTATCATACAAAATTCCTGTTGACCAGCGATGATGTGGGCCAATATCATTGTATTGATTTGTTGCCGTACAATTGTAAAAAACCACAGGGCCATTAGATCTGCTGCCATTTACATAATCGTGTCGACCATTTCGTGTAAAGCAATTTTGTACCAAACTTCTTTGTCCATCTACATTAAATGAATAACGACGTCCCCCATCAATGACTGATTTAGGATCGAAGTTTCTGCAATTCTGAACGGTTATCCAAGCAGCCCCATCCAACACATGCACAGCAGAATATCCAAAATAATACACATCTACATCTTTTGTCCAGCCATTAATGATATTATAAAATGTAACGGCTTCCCAACCATGATTTTCATCCGTTTCAGAAACATAGGTTGAAGAAATACACATGTTTTCGATGCCACATTTTTCAATACGTGATGAAGTGTATCTGAATAATTCAGCGGTAGCGTATGTTGTATCAATTTGGTCTACAATCGGCGCATCTAGTGTAATTACATTTCCACTTACTGAAGACACTTTTCTTTCTATATAAACATCGTAAGCACTATAAGTCCAGCCCCATTGTGCCATCGTTAATAAATCAATCCAAGATTGTTTTGGAATTCGATGCAATAAAACTTTGTCGCCTGAAACAAAACTATGCCCAGAAGCAACTGTAACTTGATTTGTTCCAAATGGAACATAGGGATTCGTAATTGCCTTCCTTGATGTGTAACTTATATCAATGCCGGAATTACCTGAAAAATAAAACAAACTTATGGGTGCAGTTTTGGTGCAAACGAAATGAGTGCCTGTTGTACTATCTTTTCCTTCTCCTCTTAATACAATTCCACTTGCATTAATTTTGATTGTGTCGCTAATCAAATATTTGCCTGCTTTAAAAAGTATTGTACCTCTAAAACCATTAGCATCTAAAGGCAATGCGGCTACTTGATTAATCGCATTCTGAACATTAGATAAGTTGTCGCCACTTACTGGATTTACTGTAAGCACAACACCAACTGTAGGAATCGGCGACTCACTGTTTAAATAACCAACACCACTAAAATCAGGCACTTTGTTTCCTTTGCTATCCGCAGTGTACACAAGTTTTCCATTTGAACCAACAGAAACCAATGTAGATGTTTGTGCTTCAGAAAATTGAAACATGAACAACATCAATAAAAATGATAAAGTTGATTTATTAGAAAGACGCATGATATTTTAAGAGAAGAAATTTATTTTTTTTGATGCGATTTGAAATACGCCAACATTTTTTCGTGAACTTCTTTTACTGCTTTTTTGTAAGAAGCATCATCAACCACGTTTACTTTCTCCAATGGATCTTTTTGATAATCATAAAACTCTTTGGCATAAACTCTGTCATCAGAATAAGCTTCAGTACTTCTAAAATTATTATTCATCCATATTGTATAACGATAACGATCTGTTCTAATGCTATAGCCCATAAGCTTTCTATTGGCATAACCCAATTTTGTCATCTCTTCTTTTGATAGATTTCTAGGATATTGACTCATGGCATATTCATTTACAACAGCCGTTTTATTTTGCATGATTGGCTTTAAACTTTTTCCTTGTAAAAAATCTGGAATTTCGATATTCGCCAAATCACAAAGGGTTGGGAAAACATCAACATGTTCTGCTAAAGATTTTGAAGTTCCTGCTTTCATTCCTGGTGCAGCAAAAATTAATGGTGCACGTGTAGCTTGTTCAAAATTGGTATGTTTGCCCCACATGTCATGATCCCCTAAATGCCATCCGTGATCACCCCATAACACAATTATTGTGTTGTTTAGTTCCCCTAAAGAGTCGAGCGTATTTAATAATATTCCAACTTGTGCATCTACATAAGAAATAGCTGCATAATATGCATGCACCAATTCTTTTTGTTTTTCAATTTTCAAGCCCGCTCTTAACGACTCTTTTGAAGATGTTGTAAATGCAGGGATGTCTGTGTAATTACGTAATTCACCTGATGATTCGTAAGCTATAAACACTTCATTTTTTGCATGTTCTTGAAACTCAGCAATGGGCATATCTTCTCTTTTGTATAAATCCCAATATTTTTTGGGAGACACAAAAGGTAAATGTGGCTTATGAAAACCTACTGCTAAGAAAAATGGCTTCTTTCCTTTTGTTAATGAAATGATTGATTTCTTTGCAATCAAAGCAGTTACGCCATCTTCGTATGCATTATCAGGCAAATCCAAACATTCTGTAGATGGCTTAATCGCACCTGATGTGCTTTCTCCATCACCTTCTTTTTTATCATCACCACCTTCAGCTAGTATAGCTGCTTTGGTTGCAGGATCTTGATAATGTTTTTTTGCAGGCTCACCCAATCCATTTGCATAATCAGCAGCGGTTGGTTTTAAAAATGGTATGCTCCATGATGGCTCATCAAACTTTTTATCTGTACAAGAAGGATGATAAATTTTCCCAACACCAGAGGTTATGTATCCTTGACTTATGAAATATTGAGGCAAGGTTATAACATTGGGATTCACGTCGCGCATTTTTGTTTTCAAATCCCAAACCTTTGTTGAATCTGGACGCAAACCGGTCATCAAACTAGCACGAGTAGGGCCACAAACTGCCTGCTGACAGTAGTTTGAAAGAAACACTGTTCCCATTTTTGCCAATCGGTCTATATTGGGGGTTTTTACAATTGTATTACCATAGCAGCCCAGTTCGGGTTTCAAATCATCTATGGCAATAAATAATACATTCGGTTTTGATTTTTTTTGTGCAGAAGCATCAGAAAAAACAAATACAAATAAGGATAGAATTAATAAAATACGATTGGTCATTTTAATTTTTACTTTTAAATTTTAAATTTTTATTTTTTATCTACTAATTACAAATTTCACTGAAGTAGAATTCTCTTTGGTATCCAAGTGAATAAAGTAAATCCCATTAGTCAAAGTTTCTGTTGGAATTGAAAGTCTTTGTACACCAATTAGAGAGAATTCATCTTTTAATATCATTTTTACAAGCTTGCCGTTTGCATCATAAATACCAATATTTACAGGTATTGTTTGATTTACTTGATATTGTAAATAAGTTCCTCCTTTTGTAGGATTTGGAAACAGTACCACTTTTTCAATACTACTTTTAAAAGTTGCTACACGACCTGTTCCTGTACCCAATGTGTCTATCAAACAATTGCAAGCGTCTGCATTACGAACAGCACTATTGGATTGAACAACAAACTGCATCCAATCTCCTGAACTGGTATAATTGCTTGTTCCTCCAGAACTATAAACCCTCAATCTGATTTCTCCTGTTGATGATATAAAATTGGCAGGAGTGTTTTGAACATTAGTAATTGTTACATCTGTTGAAGAAACTGTTCTGCTATCAATAGATGTCCAAGCTAAAGTTGACCAATTGTATAAATACAATATTTGCGTTTTAGAGCTGCTATTTTTCCCATCATAATTGATGGTTAATTTGGAAATCGAACTAGGCAATTGGGAAATTTTTACAGCACCATACCAATCTGCTATCCTTGTATTTCTAGTTGTAGAATTTACTACAAAATAGCTTGAATTATTTGTACTTAAATTTCCGTTTGTGCCACTATTTAAGGCTCCATTTAAAATGGTAGTAGTAGTAGGCACATAACTGTAAGAAGTAGTAACACTAAGCAATTGAACAACAGCAGTTGCTGCAGTATAAATTGAATTACCTGCTTGTGTTGCAGTAATGTTTGCATAGCCTGCCGCTACTATATGAATTTGATTGTTGATTATGGTTGCTACTGATGCATTTGAACTAGAATAAATAACTGTTAATCCAGAAGTTGCTGTAGCTCCGGGATTAAAATCAGCATCTCCTACTACTTTTGCTGGAATCGCTGAAAAACTAATGGTTTGTGATAATCCTGTTACCGTTAAAGTTTGACTAACACTTTGCGCTGCACTATAAAATGCATTCCCAGCTTGTGAAGCAGTAATCACGCAGCTGCCATAACCCACCAAATGAATATTACCGTTTACTATTGTTGCGATATTGGTATTTGAACTGGATAAAGTAACAGACATACCTGATGATGCAGTAGCTCCAGAACTAAAATCCGCAGCGTTCACAACTTTTGTAGGTATCGCTGGGAAGCTTATCGTTTGTGCTTGTATAGGTTGTGTTGGTTTACCAGCCCCAACCAAAGTACTATCCAAAGGGAAAGTCAAAAACGATCCTGTACCATTTATTTCATCACATCCGATATCAAATACCGAATTTCTAATTTGTCCTTGTGCATCTAAATTTGAAATCAAACTTGCATAACTTGATGTGTTTACTGCTGCATCTTGTAAAATTGAAGGTGGCGTTAGAATTCCATTTACCCTAGTTCCGAAAGTTAACGTAGCAGATGTAAACCCAGTAGAATTGGTCATACCCAAACCACTTGGTGCACTATATAAATTTCCTTCTGCTGAATATATTAGTGTGTGATTGGCTGTATCATTATAAGCAGCTTGTCCAACAGACATTTTTATTACATTGTTTGCAATTTTAAGGCCAGCAGGTTGATTTAAAGCCAATCCATTATCTGTATGTCCTATTCGTATTCCCGGACCGCCACTGCAATTCACTATTGTATTAAAAGATACAATCGCACTATCTGCCGGAAGATAAGCGCCATCTAAAACAAGCGGATTTAAACTATCCGATACGGGATAAGTGCCATTAAAAATAACAATTGGTGTTCTCATCGATGTCAAACTTCCATTGCTACCTAATAAGCCTTCAAAATAATTATTGAATACTTTATGTCCTTTATCTATAATTCTTACGCCATAAGAATCTGTTTTTGTTGCATCATTATTAATAAAAAAGTTACCATAAACGGTACAATATTTACCCATACGCAATGTTAATCCTCCATTACAATTTTTAAACGTGTTGTAACGATAAGTGTTGTAATAAGATTTATTTGAAACAATTTCCGGTTCAGTTTGCGTACAATTTTCAAACAAATTATACTCGATTGTATTATAGCCAAAAGTTCTAGAGTTGTTTCCTACACCCACTCTTATCGTTTCTCCCCCATTTCCACCCATATAACTTCTACCTAAAAAATAATTAGAATCGATTCTGTGAAATGTAGATATTGACCTATCGGGGAATGTAGCCGTACTATACCAAACTACAACAGTTGCTCTTGGATTTGATTTATTAATAAATGTGCAATGATCTAAGCGATTGTTAGTACCATAGAATCCAGCCCATTCATTTTCTGTGGAATCAGATGAATTGTAATTATCAATTAAGATATTTGAAATTCTAGAATAATTTGCCAATACAGAAGAAGAAGATCTAAATGACATTACAGGATTTGTTGATGAATTTCCGTTTGCGAATTTAAATCCATCTACTAAAATTTTTGTTCCGCTAAATTGAAGATAAGTTGACCCAGTAAAAACAACACCTAAACGGGTTTGTGCTTTTAATACAATCCAATTGCTGGTTGAATTATTATTTGAATTCACCAAATTGATTTGCCCCCAATCGTATGTTCCATTTGCGACGATAATAGTATCTCCACCACGGGCAGCCGTAAACGCTGTTTTTAAAGTAGCTAACGTATTTACAGTTGTTTTTGTAGCCATTGATGAATTTGCAATCAAACAAAACGAAATAGCAAAAATTGATGTTATGATATTTTTCATTTCAATAGATTTTTAATTTTTGAATGGGTCTAAGCTCATAATAAATTCAATAATTTGCGTACTTAATTCAGCATTTTTTTCTTTGGTGAATTTCCCATGACCACCACCTTCAACAGTTATTAGTTTTGATTTAACCCCAACATCTTGATACATTTTCAACAAATCAACCGATTGTTTATAAGGAACTGTAGAATCCGCATCTCCGTGAATGATTAAAGTTGGCGGACTTTTTTTAGAAATGTAATTTACAGGCGAAACGGATTTTGCAAAATACTCATCATTTTTCTTTGCGCCCAGCCAATCTCCTGGAGATCTGCTTTTTCTAACAGCAGGACCATAATCTGTATAAGCCCATGCCCATACATCAGTAATGCCCCATTTGTCAATAATGGCAGATACTTTTATTTTACCATCATATTTACAGTTGCCATCAAATGTTGTGTTGCTTGCCAACAAGCCTGTCATTAAAGCAAGATGACCACCAGCAGAGCCGCCCATCACGACTATTTTATTGACATCAATATTGAATTGTTTTGCGTTCTTAATCATGTATATAAGTGCGCAACGAAGATCCTCTACTGCGGCAGGAGCTGTAGCATAATTGGTCATTCTGTATTCGACATTCACAACAGAAAAACCAGCATTAAAAAAAGGCGTAAAACCACCTTGTGCTTCTTTAACCCCATTTTTCCAACCACCACCATGGATATTAATGATTAGTGGTGTTGGCTTTGAATTTTCTGGTTGATAATAAATATCCATTCTCCCATTCCAATCGCCAACTTTTGTATATACTTCATCTAGATTGGCTTTAAATGAACCTGGAAAAACGATAGGTTTATATTTCTTTAAAGAATCGGGCTTGATACTTTCTGTTTCTTGTGCAAAAGAAATTACACCAGTATTTATTGCAATAAAAAACAAAATATATTTAAGTACCAGTTTTTTCATAATTGGTTTCTATTTTTTAAATGCGTCTAATTTTTTTATAAATGCTAAAATGGCAACATTAAGTTCTGCATTTTTTTCTTTGGTGAATTTACCATGACCACCTCCCTCAACAGTTATGAATTCTGATTGAACGCCATTATCTTTTAATAGCTTATACAATACTTCTGATTGATTGTAAGCAATAGAAGAATCTGCATTTCCATGAATGATTAAAATTGGTGGACTTTTTTTATTGACATAAGAAATAGGAGAAACCGATTTTGCAAATTTCTCATCATTTTGTTTATCGCCTAACCATTCTTTGCCATTGTAGTTTTTTCGAACTGATGTGCCATAATTGGTGTACATTTTAGCCCAAACATCTGAGCAGCCATATTTGTCAATGATAGCAGCTACTTTAATATTTTTTGTACCAGGACAATTGCCATCAAAAATTGGATTGTTGGCTAAAAGTCCTGT
>CANFUJ010000099.1 GCA_947450165.1 Chitinophagaceae bacterium | reverse complement strand
GCCACAGGAACATCAAATGGTACTTCTGTTAATTTATATAAAAGTGCAAGGAATAATCCCGCATTAGACGCACATTGGGGCGCAGAAAAAGTATTTGATTATTATCTAACACAGTTTAATAGAAACAGTTTTGATAATGCCGGTACATTAATAAAAAGTTATGTACATAGTAATGAAGGAGCTAATGCACATTGGAATCCTTATGACCAGTGTATGAATTATGGGGATGGAGACCTTATTAATGAAGGGCCTCAGGCTGCTTTAGATGTTTGTGGTCATGAATTGACTCATGCTGTTGTAGACAATAATAGTCATGGTGGGTTATCTTACCAAAAAGAGTCAGGGGCGTTAAATGAATCTTTTGCTGATATTTTCGGTGCTGCTGTCGAATTTTACGCAACACCTTCTAGAGCAAATTGGTTATTTTCAGAGCAAACTTTTTATAACACTAATGGCTTCACAAGATCATTGAGTAATCCCAAATTAAAAGGGCAGCCAAATACATATAATGGTCAGTATTGGCAAAATCCAGATTGTGGTATACCAGATTATACTTTAAATGATTATTGTGGAGTACACACAAATAGTGGAGTTCAAAATTATTGGTTTTTTTTACTTACACAAGGTGGTTCTGGTACAAACGATTTGGGTAATGTATATTCTGTTAATGGAATTGGCTTGACAGATGCGGCAAAAATCGCATATTATAATCTCACAACACAATTAAATTCTAATTCTACTTACTACGATTCATATCAAGGCTCGTTAAATGTTGCAGAAGCCATATTTGGCAATCCTTCAACCCAATACTCAGCAGTAAAAAATGCTTGGTATGCAGTAGGTATTGGGAATAATCCAATTACATATTGTAGTGGTACAACAGTTATAACTTCTCCTTCTGGAACAATAACTGATGGTAGCGGCTCAGCAAATTATAATAATAATTCAGATTGTAGGTGGCGCATAGCTCCATCTGGTGCTGATAGTATAAAAATCACTTTTACAAGTTTACAGACAGAAAACAACTATGATACTCTATTTGTATACGATGGTCCTACTACAAGCTTCCCTTATCGTTGGTGGACTGGTAATTGGACAACACCGCCTACATTTACTTCCTCAGTTGGTGCTGTATTAATTAGATTTAAGTCAAATAATTCAATTACTGCAGCAGGTTGGTCTTTGAATTATACTACTTATGGCGGAACATCTACTTGTAATGGCAATACCTTATTGGCAAACACATCAGGAACGCTAAATGATGGTTCAGCGGCTTCAAATTATGGAAATAATCAAACTTGCGTTTGGCATATAGCACCACCTTGTGCTACATCGTTAACCTTAACATTTACTCAGTTCGCAACAGAGTCCGGCTATGATTCCGTTACTATATATGATGGTTCATTTACACGATTAAATTCATACTCAGGAACGAGTATACCACCTTCTATAACAACAAATACTGGAGAGTTTTATATCGTGTTTAAATCAGATTATTCAATAAATGCTCAAGGTTGGACTGCAAATTACTCATCCAACTCTACTGCAAGCGGTGATTGCTCGGGTAATAAGACCACTCCTTCTACCACTACTTTAAACACGTCAGATTATGGTTCAATAACTGATGGAAGTGGTGCCAACAATTATTGTAATAATCGTGACTGTAGATGGTTGATTCAGCCTCCACAGGCAACTAGTGTTAAGCTTAGTTTTTTAAGTTTTGATGTAGAAGATGCATCATCAGATGGGAATAGCATTTATGATGCTGTGGAAATTTATGATGGAGCTACAACTAGTGCAACATTGCTTGGTAGATATACAGGGAATACAATCCCAGCAGAAATAACTTCATCAACAGGAAGTTTACTCGTTAGATTCTTTACAGATAATTCAGTAGAAAAAACAGGATGGTCTGCATTTTACACATCAACTTCTCCTTCAACTTGTAACTCAACAACTACACTTACAACTACAACAGGAACCATATCTGATGGCAGTGGAGCTAATCAATATGCAAATAATTCTGATTGTAGTTGGTTGATTCAACCTGCCAACGCATCAAAAGTAACATTGTGCTTTTCAGATTTTAATACAGAACTAAATTACGATGGCGTGATCATTTATGATGGTCCAACTATCAATTCAACCGTGTTGGCAGTTTATACAGGCACATCATTACCAGCATCTGTTACTTCAACTGGTGGAAGTATGTTAGTTAGGTTTGTTTCAGATGAAGCACTTAGGAGTAATGGTTGGACAGCAACTTTTTCATCTACACCATCTATTTCAGCAAATGGGTTACCAATTATATGCCAAGGCTCTGTCCTTACTTTAACATCTACTTCATCAAGTAATAATCAATGGTTTTTAAATGGGTCTCCAATACCCGGAGCGACAAACGCTACATTTTCAGTCACAACATCTGGCAATTATACTGCACTAACAAATATTGGATCATGTGCTTCAAATCAGTCGAATTCATTGTTAGTGACAGTAAATTCTACTCCTTCTGCACCAACGTTAACTGCTTCTGGAGCTACTACAATTTGCCAAGGCTCAAGTGTGACACTTAGTTCGAATGCTATAACAGGATTGACATATCAATGGAAGAAAGATGGAGTGAATATTACTGGTGCAACTGCATCAAGTTATTTAGCGACAGTTGCAGGGACATATTCTCTAGTTGTGACCAATATTTCAAATTGCAGTAATACTTCTAATACAGTATTAGTGACAGTTAACAGTAATCCTATCACGCCAACAATCACGGCTTCTGGTGCTACTACATTTTGTCAAGGCTCAAATGTAACATTAAATTCAAATGTAATAACAGGAGTAACATACCAATGGAAGAAAGACGGAGCAAACATAAGTGGTGCAACAGCAGCAAGTTATACAGCTACAGTTGCAGGAAGTTATACTGTTGTTGTAACCAATAGTTCGAATTGCAGCAGCGCATCAAATGCAACAATAGTTACGGTTAATAACTTACCTTCAACTCCATCAGTGGTGGCATCAGGGGCAACAAACTTTTGCCAAGGTGGCTCTGTAACCTTAACATCTTCTTCATCAAACGGAAATCAATGGTATAATAATGGCACTTTGATTTCAGGTGCAACGGGTTCTACATATTCAGCAACAGCAACAGGTGTATATACTGTAACTACAACAACCGGTTCTTGCGCTTCTCTTATTTCAAATACTGTAACAATAACTGTAAATGCATTGCCTTCATCTGTTATTACAGCAGCCGGACCGACATCCTTTTGTTCTGGAGGAAATGTAGTTTTAAATGCGAATACAGGCACAGGATTAACTTACCAATGGAAGAAAGACGGAACAGATATTAGTGGAGCAACATCATCAAGTTTTACGGCTACAGTTGCAGGAAGTTACACCTTAGTTGTAACCAACAGTTCAAATTGCATTACTACATCAAATGCTACAATTGTTACGGTTAATAATATTCCTACAACTCCGTCTGTGACTGCAACAGGTAATTTATCCTTCTGTCAGGGTGGCTCAGTAACCTTAACCTCATCTTCATCAAATGGGAATCAGTGGTATAATAATGGTACTTTGATTTCAGGTTCAACGGGTTCTACATATACTGCAACAGGAACAGGTGTATATACTGTAACTACAACAACAGGTTCTTGCACCTCGCCTATTTCAAATGCTATATCAGTAACTGTAAATGCATTGCCTTCTTCTATTATAACAGCAGCCGGTCCTACGGCCTTTTGCGTTGGCGGAAGTGTTGTTTTAAATGCGAATACAGGTACTGGATTAACTTACCAATGGAAGAAAGATGGAACAGATATTAGTGGTTCAACAGCATCAAATTTAACGGCTACAGTTGCCGGAAGTTATACTGTTTTGGTAACGAATAGTTCAAATTGCAGCAGCACATCAAATGCAACAATTGTGACTATTGGTAGCATACCAACAACCCCATCAATCTCATGGAGCGGTACTCAATTTTCAACAACAGCTTCAGGGGTATCATACCAATGGTTCTTAAATGGAAATGCAATTGCAGGAGCTACTTCTGCAAATTACACACCTACATCAATTGGTGTTTATAAAGTGACTGTAACAGCAAATGGATGCTCTAACACAAGTGATAATTATACTTTGGTGGTTACGGGTATAGACCCAACACTAATCTTATCACCTTTTACAGCACAGGTTTATCCTAACCCTGCTAAAAATGATTTTGCCATCAAATTTGGGGAGACACCCAATGTGACACTTGATATCCAATTAATAAACAATTTGGGTGTCGTAATTAAGTCGGTCAAAACAAAGAGTAATTTGACAACGCTTAAAGTAAATGAATTGCCATCCGGTTTATACTTTATTAAAATAATCGGAGGAGCTTTCAATCAAGTCAAAAAAATTGAAATCATAAAATAACAAATCCCAATTATTAAAAAATTAAAAACCTATTATAATGAAACATTTTTTTTATCTCGTGGTTTCTGTTTTGCTGTTTTCAAATACTGCATGTAAAAAAACTACGCCTCCAGGTGCAGCACAAGAAACGGCTATTGCATTTACAACTGATGCCAATGCTACAAATACATCATTGTCTACTAACTTTCCGGTTTTGGTAACTTTAACCTCAGGAATGCCATCATCAAGTGGAATAAATATCAGTACAACGGTTATCGACCAAACCAACAGTGCTACAATTGCTCAAAATGCCGCAATAAATAGTACTACTGCAATTAATAATATTCAACTCATTAATTTGCCCAGACAGCATTGGTGCACTGTAACGGTAAAAGTTACTTCGGTGGCAACACCTAGCAACTTTGCAACCAAAACATTTAATGTTGCTTATAAATAATCAATGAAATTGTATCAACAAAAAAATCAACTTTAACGAGTTGATTTTTTTGTTTAATTTATGCTCTAATGCAAAACCGTTTACAAATATTATTGGTTGTTATTTTCTGTTATTTTGGAAGTAATATTTTTGCTCAAAGACAGTATGCTATTAATTCGGTATTGTCATCCGGCCAATGGTATAAGATTGGAATTGTTAAAGAGGGTGTTTATAAAATTGATGTTTCTTTTCTATCACAGCTTGGGTTTAATGCAAATCAATTGAGCTCTTCAAGAATTAAGTTATATGGAAATGGAGGTCGTGAATTACCAGAAAATAATTCTGTTTCAAGAACAGATGATTTAATGGAAAATGCAATTGAGGTGTATGATGGAGGTGATGGCATTTTTAATGGAAATGATTATTTGTTGTTTTATGCACCGGGTCCTGATTCTTGGAAGTATGATAGCGTAGCTATGATGTTTAATCATCAAAAAAACTTAATTAATGATACCTGCTATTATTTTTTAACCGTAGAAAATAATGGAAAGAGAATCACTCTAAATAACAACTTTCTTACACCTAATACTTTTGTAACTCATTATGATGAAAGACTTTTTCATGAGAATGACATCACAACTATTTTAAATAGTGGTAAGCATTGGTTTGGAGAGGAATTTAATAATACCCAAAACAGCCAATCCTTTAATTATAATTTATCAGATATTTTGAGTAGTGCGTCAATGAAATTAAAAAGTAATTTACTCAGCTCAAGTATTGGTACATCAAGCAGTTTTAATATTTCTGTTAATGGACAGTTTATACAAAATGTGCAGATAAATGGAGTTAGTGGAAACCTGATTGACAACTTCGCAGAACCGGCATCTTCAGTCGCTTTAATTTCATCGCCATCATCAATTTGCAACATAACCTATACTTATAATCCTGCTTCAAATTCAGCACAGGGTTGGTTAGATGGTTTTGATTTACAATACAGAAAAGCATTGCAATTGAACAATCAAAATCAAACAAGCTTTAGAGATCTTTCATCTGTCGGCAATAATAATATTGCTCAATTTCTTTTAAATGGAGCTAATTCAAATTTAGAGGTTTGGGATGTTACTGATTTTTCTCAACCTGTAAAAATGAATGGAATCATCTCAGGTAATCAATACCAATTTATTAATAATGCAGAAGTTTTAAGAGAGTATATTGCATTTGATAAAAATCAATGTTTACAACCTTTTAAAATAGGAAGTGTCAGTAATCAGAATTTACATCAATCTGAATTTGCCGACTATCTAATCATCACCCCAAAACTATTTTTACCCCAAGCCAACAGACTTGCACAGTTTCATAATACTCACGACAATCTAACTGTTAAAGTAACAGAAGCCGAACAGATTTATAATGAATTTGGTGGTGGTAATAAAAGCGTAGCTGCAATTCGTGATTTTATAAAGATGTATTATGATAAAGCCGGCACAGATACTACGTTTAGACCAAAATATTTGTTGTTGTTTGGTATTGGTAATTATGATACCAAAGGGCGAACTGCATCTGTCATAAATCATATTCCTTGTTTTGAAAGTGATAATTCCATCAATCCTGTTTTGAGCTATACTTCAGATGATTTTTTTGCTCTATTATCCGAGACAGATAACATCAATAATACAATTCAACCTGATTTGTTGAAACTATCTGTGGGTAGATTACCAGTAAAAACAATTGATGAAGCCAATACAATTGTTGATAAAATTATAAACTACAATAGCATCGAAACTCTCGGTTCATGGAGAAATGATTTACTCTTTCTTGCAGATGATAAAGACGCAAACTTATTCTTGAATACATCTGAACAAATAATCAATACAATAGAGGATATTAGCAAAGTCGTAAACAACAACAAAATCTACGTTGATGCGTATCCGTTATCAAGGATATATAACACAGTGACATCTCCAATAGTTAATCAAACAATTATAGACCAGCTTTATTCGGGTAAATTAATATTCAATTACAATGGACATGGGAATTATCAACAACTTTCATCTTACTCCATATTTAGTAATCAAGATGCAAAGTTGTTAAACAACGCTAAAAAACTACCGCTATTTATAACCTCTACTTGTGATTTCATTCCTTACGACGACCCTTCAAAATCTTCACTCGGAAGTTATATGCTTCAAGGGAGTAAAAACGGAGCGATTGCTTTACTAACAACACCAAGATTGGTTTTTGCAGGAGGCAATCAAATTGTTAATGAAAACTTTTTAAAATCTGTTCTTCAAAAAGACCAATCAGGTAATTACCTTTCTTTAGGAGATGCGTTTCTTCTTTCGAAAAACTACACCAGTCAAACCATATCTGATGTAGTTAACATTAGGAAATTCTCTTTGATTGGCGACCCTGCTTTAAAGTTATCTTTTCCTAAAAATAATATCAGCATTGATTCTATAAACCAAAGGCCAATTAGTAATGGAGATACCATTAAATCTGGAAATAATTATACCATCACCGGATTTATAAAAGACAATGCAGGAAATTTTTTATCAAATTTTAAAGGAACAGTTTATGCTAAAGTATTTGATAAGCCAAGGCCAATAATAACATTGGGCAATGACCCTTCAAGTATCCCAACATCTTTTCATCAGCAGCAAGATTTATTATATAGCGGAAGAGCGACTGTTCAAAATGGAAAATTCAAATTCAGTTTTTTTGTTTCAAATAATCTAAGCGATGCTATTGCAAAAGGGAAAATCAGTCTGTATGCAGAAAATGGTAATGAGGATGCTTCCGGTTTTGACACGTCATTTTACATAGCTCCTAATTCATTAATTAATAACAATGATAATGCTGGTCCTGATATAAAATTATTTTTAGACGACTATCATTTTAAAAATGGAGGCAATGTTGGCGACAGGTCTTTGTTGTTGGTGAGATTGTCAGACAGTTCTGGAATTAATACTGTTTTTAATAGCAATATTGACCATAACATAAAAGCAATAATTGACGGCGATGCTACACATCCCATCATTCTAAACAGCTTTTATGAAACCGATTTAGATACCTACAAAATTGGAGGGATTGCGTATCAACTTCCATCTTTAACAGAAGGTGCTCATACTTTAACGCTTACCGCTTGGGATAATGTGGGTAATAGCAATACTTCTACTTTGAACTTTAACATTATAGAGAATAGTCAATTTCAGATTTATAATCTTATAAATTATCCTAATCCAGTGAGCAGTAATACCAGCATTTCGTTTCAAATAAATGAACCTGCTCAGCATTTAAAGATTGCAATAAATTTTTATTCTTTGGATGGAAAGCTCATAGCTCAAACAAAAAAAGATTTGACAAACACAAGTAGGTTTATTTATTTTCCAATTGACATCAATTTCAGTAAATTTCCTGGAGGAATTTATTTTTATAAAGTGCGTATAATTAATGAAAAAGGAGAACATGCAGGAGCGTCTCAGAAAATGATGAAAATAAATTAGGATTTAAGCCTACTTTTTTCATTCAACTAAATCCAAATTAATTTAAATAAATCTAGATTTATTTAACGCTATCTATGTTTATTTAAATTGATTTAGATAGTACTTTCTCATTTTTCCTCGATATTTACACGCATATCAATTATTAATGCTCCGAATATTTATCTCAAGCATAAATATTTTATATTTGAATCCTGTTACTACTTACTTCAAATTTGCATAATTTGTCTTCAATAAATAATAGCACTAAAAATTAATTATAATCTGTAAATGGCTTTCAACGAAAATAGTAGAGTGAAAATTCCAACTATACTGCACTTGGTGCGGTTGGGTTTTGAGTACCTTTCGTTGAAGGGACAAATATGGGATGAAACAACAAATATTTTTACCGATATTTTTAATAAATGCATCAAACGTTTAAATCCTGAATTTACCGATGGAGATTTAAAGCGCTTATATGATGAAGTTTCACTTTGTTTAGAAAATGAGGATTTAGGTAAAGCATTTTACGAAAAATTAATTGCCAAATCCGGAACAAGAATTATTGACTTCGAAAATTTTAACAACAATACATTTAATGTTGTAACCGAGCTAACCTATAAAAAAGATGATGATGAGTTTCGCCCCGACATTATACTATTAATCAATGGGATTCCATTGGCTTTTATTGAAGTTAAGAAACCCAATAACCAAGATGGTATTTTAGCTGAACACAAACGCATACAAACACGATTTGAAAATAAGAAATTTAGAAAGTTTGTAAATCTTACTCAGTTAATGGTATTCTCCAACAACATGGAGTATGACAATAACTCACCTTTACCAATTGAAGGAGCATTCTACGCAACAGCTTCTTATCAAAAACCAGGATTTAATTATTTTAGGGAAGAAGAAAAATTCGACCTGCTTAAATTACTTTCAGATGTGCCTGAGGAAATTGAAACCACTATTTTGAAAGATACCAATTTGGTAGGTATAAAACATTCGGCTGAATTTATTACTAATAAAAACCCCGATACACCCACAAATAGAATTTGTACCTCACT
>CANFUJ010000098.1 GCA_947450165.1 Chitinophagaceae bacterium | reverse complement strand
TGGACATGGCGCGTATTTTGGATTGCCAAATCCATCGTGTAATACTTTTAAAATACTATGACAAACATCGAGCCCAATGAAATCTGCAAGCTGTAAAGGTCCCATTGGATGAGCCATGCCCAATTTCATTACGGTGTCAATTTCTTCAACACCTGCTACGCCTTCAAATAAACTGATGATCGCTTCATTGATCATCGGCATTAAAATTCTATTGGCAATAAAACCTGGGTAATCATTTACGGTGCATGGAATTTTTCCCAAGCGTTTACTCAATTCCGTTATGGTTGTATTTACTTCTTTTGACGTTGCATATCCATTGATGATTTCAACCAATTTCATAACCGGAACCGGATTCATAAAATGCATGCCGATTACTGATTCTGGTCGTTTGGTTACAGATGCAATTTTTGTAATTGAAATCGAAGATGTATTTGAAGCCAAGATGCATCCAACTGGTGCAGCAGCATCCATTTGTTTGAAAATATCAAGCTTCAACTTTTCATTTTCTGTTGCGGCCTCTACCACTAAATCTGCATGGGCAACGCCTTCTGAGATAGAAGTGTTTGTTTTTATTTTACTTAAAGCTTCTGTTTTTTGTTCTTCGGTTAAAGTGCCTTTCGCAACTTGTCTATCAAGGTTTTTAGTGATGGTTGCAATTGCTTTTTCCAATTGTGCTGTTTGCACATCAATTAAAGTTACATCAAAACCAGTTTGTGCAAATACATGTGCAATGCCATTTCCCATTGTACCTGCTCCAATTACGCTTATATTTTTCATATTGTTTTTTTTAACACGAAATTTTTTAACACGAAGTCACGAAGACACTAAGGCTCTAAGGCTCTAAGGCTCTAAGGCTCTAAGGCTCTAAGGCTCTAAGGCTCTAAGGCTCTAAGGAAAATGATTTAAAACTAAAACTAAAACATTCTTACAAAACCAAAAAAGCAAAAGTGGAAAATGCTTCCAACCTTTTGAACTCATTGAACACATTGAACCTTTTTAACCAAACCTCTCAAACCTCACATACCTCAAAAACCTCTCAAAACCTCTATTTAAACGCATTCATCCCTGTAACATCCATTCCTGTGATTAACAAATGGATGTCGTGTGTTCCTTCGTATGTGATAACACTTTCCAAATTCATCATGTGACGCATCACTGGATATTCTCCTGTAATGCCCATGCCGCCTAACATTTGGCGCGCATCTCTACAAATGTTTGTAGCTATTTCGCATGCATTTCTTTTTGCCATACTAACTTGAGCTGGTGTTACTTTTCCTTCATTCATCAAAACCCCTAAACGCCAATTCATCAATTGAGCTTTGGTGATTTCAGTAACCATTTCAGCTAGTTTCTTTTGTTGCAATTGAAATCCACCAATTGGTTTTCCAAATTGAATTCTTTCTTTGCTATAATTTAGTGCGATGTCATAACAATCCATTGCAGCACCAACTGCACCCCAAGCGATGCCGTATCTTGCTTTTGTTAAACATCCCAATGGACCTTTTAATCCTTTTACATTAGGTAAAATATTTTCTTTCGGAACTTTTACATTATCAAAAACCAATTCACCTGTTGCACTAGCGCGTAAACTCCATTTGCCATGCGTAGTAGGTGTTGTAAATCCTTCCATGCCTCTTTCTACGATTACCCCTTGAATTTCTCCAGCTTCATTTTTTGCCCACACTACAGCCAATTGAGAAAAAGGCGCATTGCTAATCCACATTTTTGCCCCATTTAAAATGACATGGTCGCCTGCATCTTTAATGTTGGTTAACATCCCACCTGGATCACTACCATGGTTAGGTTCTGTCAATCCAAAACATCCCAACCATTCGCCACTCGCTAATTTGGGTAAATATTTATTTCTTTGTGCTTCACTGCCATATTGATAAATGGGAAACATGACCAAACTTCCTTGCACAGATGCTGTAGAACGAACACCACTATCGCCACGCTCAAGCTCTTGCATCATCAAACCGTATGAAATATAATCCAATCCGCCTCCGCCATATTGCTCAGGAACTGTAGGACCAAAACATCCCAAATCGCCCAATTGCTTTACAATGTGTTGAGGAAATTCAGCACGTTGTGCATAATCTTCAATAATTGGAGAGATTTCTTTTTTTACATAATTCCTTACCGATTCGCGTATAAGTTTATGCTCTTCTGTAAGTAATTCATCTACACCAAAATAATCTGGAGATTGAAAATTATCGGTTTTAGCTGCCATAATCTTATTGATTTTTTATTTTAAGGTCTTTATTTTACGGGGCAAATATACCAATCAAATGCGGCTATTGTAATCTTTTGTTTAATATTTTAGTTGAATTAAATTCAGTTTAATACATCAGTATTTTGTTCTAATTTTATTCAATAAGTTCATAGATAAATCAGAAACTATGCAAAGTATATTAGTTATTCTAATTTTTTTGTTTTTTATATTGGGTTGTAACGAAAAACCAACAACATCAATTCCAATTGATTCTGTTGAAAAGTATTACTTTCCCAACTTAAATGATGCCTATTGGGAAACGAAATCACCTGTTGGTTTGGGATGGGATACGGCTAAATTAAACGAAGCATTTGACTTTGCGGGTTCAAAAAACACTTATGGGTTAATCGTTTTGCAAAATGGAAGAATAGATAAAGAGAAATATTGGAACAATTGGGATTTAAATACGAGATACTTTATTGCTTCAGCCGGAAAATCAGTGGTGTCTTTTTTAACAGGCATTGCCCAACAGGAACAACTTTTAAACATCAACAATAAAACATCAGATTATTTAGGTACTGGCTGGACAAGTTTACCATTAGAAAAGGAAAATCTTATCACCGTTAAACATCAGCTTTCTATGACAACTGGCTTGGATGATGGTGTTGTAGATCCTGATTGTGAAGATCCAGCTTGTTTGAACTATGTTGCTGATGCTGGTAATAGATGGGCATATCATAATGCGCCCTATCGATTATTACAAGATGTTATTGCAAATGCTAGTGGCATCACATTCAATCAATATTGTTCGCAAAAACTGTTTCAAAAAATAGGGATGTCTAGTTCTTTTTGGTATAATAATGTGATGTATTGTACCACCCGAGAAGCGGCTCGTTTTGGGTCATTGATTTTGAATAAAGGAACATGGAATGGAAATATTATCCTTAATGATTCTAACTACTTTAAAGCAATGGTAAATACTTCTCAAACATTGAATAAAAGTTATGGATATCTATGGTGGTTAAATGGAAAATCTTCGTTTATGGCACCTACTTCTCAAATCATTTTCAATGGAAGCTTGGCTGCAAATGGGCCTAATGATATGATTATGGCCTTAGGGAAAGACGATAAGAAAATCTATGTAGTTCCATCTTTAAATGTAGTGGTCGTTCGTTTGGGAGATGCCGCAGGAAATACAACGCTTCTTGGTCCTTCAAGTTTTGATAATGAATTCTGGACGAAATTGAAATATGCTATGAGGTATTAAAAGGATTAATACATTATCCCTTTTTTCCTTTTGCTTCCAACATACGCATTTCCTTTGCATCCTGAAGGAATTCAGAAGCAAAAATAAAATCGTTCAAATTTTTATTTTCTGAAAATATTATGTCCTTACTATTTCCCGACCATTCTTTTTTCCCATCTTTTAAATAAATGATGTTGTTGCCTATTTCCATCACACTGTTCATATCGTGGGTGTTGATAATGGTGGTCATGTTGAATTCAATTGTTACATCATGAATCAATTTATCAATAAGCATTGATGTTTGTGGATCCAAGCCTGAGTTGGGCTCATCGCAGAAAAGAAATTTCGGATTGAGTACAATTGCCCTTGCAATACCCACCCTTTTTTTCATACCACCACTTAATTGTGATGGCAATTTATTGTTTGTGCCAACTAAGTTTACACGCTCCAAAACCTCATTTACTTTTTTAATTTTTTCTGATTCTTTGTCTTTTGTAAACATATCAAGTGGAAACTTTACATTTCCTTCAACCGTCATGCTATCAAATAATGCAGAGCCCTGAAACAACATTCCAATTTGTTGGCGAAGCATTTTCTTTTCTTCATCATTCATTTTTGTAAAACTCAATCCATCATAAATAATTTCACCTGCATCAACTTCATACAAACCCACCAAACATTTTTGTAAAACTGTTTTTCCGCTACCACTAGTGCCTATGATTAGATTCGTTTTTCCGCTGTACATGACATGACTAACATCTTGAAGTACTTGCTTGTCGTCGAATCTTTTGGATATGTTTTTGAATTCAATCATAATGAATAATAATCAGTTTGTTAGAGCAAAAGTGCAGCAAGAATGTAATCGGCAAATAAAATAACCACACAAGTAACTACAACAGATTTTGTACTATTTCTTCCAATTTCTAATGAGCCACCTTTTACATAGTAGCCAAAATAAGCAGGAATTGAACTCACGATAAAAGCAAATGTGTATGCTTTCATCATGGCAAAAAACACATTGTAAGGAAGAAATAATTCTTTCAGTCCACGGTCGTATGTTTCAGTTGAAATGATTCCAGATAATCCTACGGTTAATCGTCCGCCATAAATGCCCAAAACCATTGCCAAAACTACAAGCATCGGAATGGTTATTAGCGCTGCTGCAATTTTAGGTAAGATTAAATATGTTTTGGAATTTATGCCCATAATTTCGATGGCATCAATTTGTTCACTTACACGCATGTTGCCCAATTCGCTGGCGATCTTACTGCCTACCACACCTGCTAACACGATACAAATCAATGTGGGTGCAAATTCCAGGATAACGGTATCTCTAATGATTTGTGCAATAATTAATTTAGATACAAAAGGACTTGTAATTTGATAGGCAGTTTGTAATGCACTAACCGCACCCATAAATAATGATATGATGCATACGATTCCCAAAGATCCAATGCCAATTTCACTACATTGATGCATGAATTCTTTCCAGTAAAGTTTTGAATTTTCTGGTTTGCTTATCATGCCTTTGAGCATAATAAAATATTTACCTAAATGAGAAAAGAAACTCATATTCCTAGTTTATAAAAATTAATTATTGGCTTTAGGTTTCCGTTTCCACCATTTGCTTTTCTTTATTACTTCGTGAACGCTACCTTTACTTTTTACCTGAGCATCCACCACCGCAATTACAACCATGTTGTATATCGCACGAATTGAACTTCCCAATTGTAAAACGTGAACGGGCTTTTTTAACCCCAATAAAATTGGTCCAATACTATCTGCGCCACCAATTTCTTGCAATAAATTATGTGCAATGTTTCCAGCAGCTAGGTTTGGAAAAATCAACACATTGGCTTCACCATTTACCAACTCCGTAAATGGATAATTCTCTTTTAATATTTCTTTATTGAATGCCAAAATTCCTTGCATTTCACCATCACAAATTAAATTTGGACTTTTTTGTTTTACAATTTCTCTTGCTTGTCTAACTAAAATTGCTTCAGGTGCGTTGCTGCTTCCAAAGTTAGAGTAGGAGAGCATGGCAATTTTGGGTACGATATTAAATTGCTTTACTTCTTTTGCCACCAACAAAGTAATTTCTGCAAGTTCTTCTGCAGATGGCGTAAAGTTTACTGTGGTGTCTGCCAAAAATATTGGACCTCTTTTGGTAAATAATAAATACATACCTGCAATCTTTTTAACGCCTGCATCAGTACCAATAATTTGCAAAGCCGGACGAATGGTTTCTGGATAATTTTTACTCAATCCACTGATCATACAATCTGCTTCACCGGTTTCAACCATCATACATCCAAAATGATTTCTGTCTCTCATTATTTTGTATGCTTCGTATTGATTTACGCCTCTTCTATTTCTTTTTGCAAAAAACAATTCTCCAAATTGTTTTCTCATTTCTTCATGTTCTTCATCTTGTGGATCAATGATGGGCATATCATCAATATCTACAGAATTTGCATCTGCGAGCTCTTGAATTCTTTTCTCATTACCCAACAATATTGGAAACCCAATACCTTCTTCCATCACCAATTGAGCCGTTTTTAAAATCTTTGCATTTTCAGCATCGGCAAATACAATACGTTTTGGATTACTTCTTGCTTTGTTGCTTAAAATTCTGCTTAATTGATTATCTAATCCAAGACGTTTGTTGAGCTCTATCGTGTATCCATCCCAGTCAGTTATGTTTATTCTGGCTACGCCACTCTCCATTGCCGCTTTTGCTACAGCTGGTGCTACGGTTGCCAATAATCTTGGATCGAATGGCTTTGGAATGATGTACGTTGGACCAAATGAAATTGTTTTTTCATTGTAAGCCAGGTTCACAATATCGGGCACGGGTGATTTTGCCAATTCTGCCAATGCTTTTACTGCAGCGAGTTTCATCGCTTCGTTGATTTGTTTGGCTCTAACATCTAGTGCCCCTCTAAAAATATATGGAAAGCCAAGTACATTATTTACTTGATTCGGAAAATCAGAACGGCCTGTTGCCATAATCAAATCCTTACGCGCAGTCATTGCTACATCGTACATGATTTCAGGATCAGGATTGGCCATAGCAAAAACAATCGGATTGCGTGCCATTGATTTAATCATATCAACTGTAATTACATTACCCACACTTAATCCTACAAACACATCGGCATCCTTCATTGCCTTACTTAAATTGTAATCTTTGAATTTAGCATCTACACAAAATTTTTGTTTAAAGGTTTCAACATCTGTTCTTCCTTTATGTAAAATGCCCTCTTTATCAAACAAAATAAAATTTGCAGGTTTTGCGCCAAGCGATTCATACAAACGAATACAAGCCATCGCCGCAGCGCCCGCGCCATTTATAACAAAATGAACTTTGTCTATTTTTTTCTTTTGTATTTCTAAAGCGTTTAATAAAGCAGCTGCTGAAATGATGGCGGTTCCATGCTGATCATCGTGCATCACAGGAATATTACATTGTGCCTTTAGTTGTTGCTCAATATAAAAACACTCAGGCGCTTTGATATCCTCTAAATTTATGCCGCCAAAAGTAGGTTCTAAAGCTTTTACAATCTGTACAAACTTATCAGGATCGCTTTCATTTATTTCAATGTCAAATACATCAATGTCAGCAAAGATTTTAAACAATACACCTTTTCCTTCCATCACGGGTTTACTGGCTGCTGGTCCAATATTTCCCAATCCAAGCACGGCAGAACCATTTGTAATTACCCCCACCAAATTCCCCTTGGCTGTATACTTATACACATCATCAGGTGTGGCTGCAATTTCCTTACATGGCTCTGCAACTCCAGGAGAATATGCCAATGATAAATCACGTTGTGTTTTTGCATCTTTTGATGGAACGACCTCAATTTTACCAGGTCTTCCTTTGGCATGATATTCCAATGCTTCCTGCTTGCGCGAATCTTTTGCCATATGTTATCAATTATATCTTTTTTTTAATCAACAAAAAAATCAAAACAAATATTCTGATTTTAATTTATTCAAGAACGTGCAATTTACAAAAATTGAAAGATTAAGCTCCTTTTAATCCCTATAAATAAAAAGTCACCCCAAAATGAGGTGACTTAAAGATAAAATCTTATTTCAATTAAAATGTTGTAGTTCCATCAGCTTGATACGTGTAACGGAAACTATAATATCTAGAATCATAAATTTTTATGCTATCAGATGCTGTAGAAAGCGGTGTGGTATTTCCTTTGTAGTAATTTAAAATTTCCACTTTTGCATATTTTCCTGTTGCGGTTTTGATAACCAAAACACGACCAGGAATTGCAGTTACTAAATTATTGGGACCATCATAACTATACCAACCTTTTCCTGAACCTTTTGTAATGGCATAAGTTGGTGCTTGGTCAATTTTAAAAGTAGAATCTACTGGAACATTTGTTAACGCATCGAATGTTCCTGTGTACACAAATGCCCCGCCATTTCCTGGGCCACTTGTACCTGCGTTTATGCGAATGGTTGTACCTGCAAAAGCTAAATCCCAATTGCTGGTTGCTGAATCAGTAGAAGCAATTTTTGAGTTTGTTCCCAAACTAAAGAATGTGTATTTACCAGCACCATATGGTCCTTGCGCCCCCATACCAACAACAGTATCAGCTGCTAAGTTTTTAACGGTTACAATTTTTCCACTTACGGCTACATTGTAATCATTCGGATTTACAACAATATTGTTTGTTTCATCATTTTTACAAGCATTGAAAATTAATGCTGCAATTGCCAAAATTCCAATTGTACTTTTTTTCATTTTCTTTTATTTAAGTGTATAATTAATAGATAAGTAAATCATTCTTCCTGATAAATTGGGCAGATAATTCACGTCTTGATAATTCGTGACATTATCCATGCCTATATTGAGTTTTAATTTCTTATTGAAATCTTTTCCAGCAGCGACATTTATTAAAAAATAACCATCACCACTTTCATCATTTTTATTTAAAACACCATTGCCATCTCTATCGCCAACGTACCATTGCGATTTGTATATCAACCTTGTATTGATAAATAATCCATGCTTGTTTTCATAAGTAATTTTTACATTGCCCATGTGCTTGCTTCTGTTTGCTAAGCCAGCATATTCATTTAATTGTAACAATCTACTTGTGCCATCAGTATTTCTTGTATATACTTTTCCGGCTTTAATATTGGCCAATTCATCTTTGTCAGCTGTCTCCAAAAGTTGATAGCCAGTAGAAATTGAAATCTGTTTTGTTGCCTTCCATTTCAAATCAAATTCTAATCCTTGTGTGTATGCATTTTTGATGTTGATGTAACTAAAAATTTGTGCACCATTCAATTTTGTTGCCACTTGTCGCACATCTATAAGCCCTTCAATATCATTTCTAAATCCGTTAAAATCCAGCTGTATATTTTTATTAAAAAATACATTTCCACCAAGGTTTATGCCAGTAGAAAACTCTGGTTTTAAGGTGCTTAATTTATTGTAATCATCCTTTATTTCACTTAGCTGGCCAAGGGTTTGCATTTGCTGAATAATTTTAATGGCATCTATAGAACCCAACACAGAATAGCCACCCGCAGCGTTATTGGTAAAGTTTAAATAGAGCTGTCTAAAATCTGGTGCTTTAAAACCTCGGCCTATAGAACCCTTAATGGTTATGGCTTTGGCGATATATCTAAATGAAAACTTTGGACTAAAAGCTGCTGCAAATATTTTGTTATGATCATATCGAACACCTGAAGTGAAAATTATTTTTTTTGATAGCGTCCATTCATGTTGCGCAAATGCATAAAGAATTTGATTTTGTTTTCTGCTTTCAACATTATCGTATCTGGTAGAATGTGCTTGATCAATTACATAGCCAGCGCCAAAACTTAAAAGCATGTTTTTTAATCGAACATCATTTTGATTTTCTGCGCGATATAAATGTTGTCTGAACTCATCTATATAACTGCTATCTGGCTTGTTGGAGAAATTTAATTTTTGATACCCTTTATATAAAGTAGCATACAAAT
>CANFUJ010000097.1 GCA_947450165.1 Chitinophagaceae bacterium | reverse complement strand
TTACAATCGCTTAGTCGTATAAATTCATCGCAGCAAGGACAGATGCCAAATATTTCGCGTTGGTATTGAAAAAACAATAACATTTCTTGGTGTTGCATATCAAATATTTTTTTGGATTAGTATAATTTAAACTCAACTTTCTTTTCTTCAATTTTTGTTTTGATGGCCTTTTGATTTTTTTTCAATCTAGCGCCACCAGATTTAATATCGATGAAAAATATTTTCTGCACTTTGCCATTTTTATGCAGTCCGTCGAAGATGACATAATCGATGGGATCAAATAAACTTCGACAATCGTTTTTGTTGAAACGAAACTGCTCCAGCACAGGCGCTAATCTTTCCAAAATAAAACCCATGTTTACACTCTGCGTGGTGGTTTCAATTTTCTGTTTCTTTTTAGCAGTCAATTGTTGCAGCGAAAGTTTTCTTTCTTTTAAAGCATCTTTGATTTCAGCGATTTTTGCTTTTGATTCTGGCGTAAATTCATCAATCGGAAAAAGGACCGCATCTTTTAAATGAAAAGGTGTTCCGCATTGAGAACAATCAGCTTTGAAATTGTTATTTTGCAAAAATTCAATCAGCTCTTGGTGATGTTTGGCCATATAAATTTGGTTTAGGTATTGAATATAAACATTACCCTTCAAATATAAAGGGTACAAACCTCCATTTTGTTGAGGGGTAGATAATAAAGGGGAAGGAAATAAAACCTCAGGTTGTGCGTTCGTGCTTTACATCAAATACGCACTAACTTTTTCTTGAATACTCGCTTTAATATTTTCCCAAGATTGACCCTTTAAGCTAATGGGGTCTTCACTTTCTTCTGCATCAGCAAAATAGGAGATTGCCTGTGGTACTGTAATTAATAAATTCTGCGTATTATATTTTTCTTTGTGAAATTTCACAAAATCTTGAACAGTGTAGTATTCTAATAATTCAGCAATATCCCAAAAATCCTTTTTCTTGCCACGACCAAGTGTAGCTTGCACTTTCATTGCTATTATATCTTCATCAGAAAACATCCTAACTCCATCAGCTACATACAATGGTCTTATATTGGAATGTGGGTAATGTACGATATCAATTTTTATATCCTTTATAAATCCAAAAATTCCAAACTTTGCTGGCTTCCCTTCAATGATAAAATCGCTTTTATAAAAATCTCTAATTTCAGTTAATACAATTTCATTATCGAATGCTTCGATTGAAAATAAATCTAAGTCTATTGATTTTCGATGACCATATTTAAGTGATAGCGCTGTGCCACCAACTAAACTAAATGTATTTAGCGATGGCAATTCCATCAATTTCTTTAATACGGAAAAAGTTTCGGATTCAACTGTTTCAAGGTGTAGCATGCAAAATCCTTTAATGGTCTTTTAATAACAGCACTGGCTAAATAGAGTCTTGTTTCGGGTAAATATTTTGCTTTTAGTAAAGTTTGAGTAACGCTCTCGTCTCCATAATATCTACGACAATTTCTAATATCTTCTACATCACCTCTTTCAAAAACCCTTTCAATTACAAAACTGGCCTTAGCATCATAATCCAATGATTCAAATACGACATCCCAGAAGATACGTTTATTAAAAATTGGTTTTTGAGCTGTTGACATATCCAAATATACGAAGTAATCATTTTAATGTTAGCATGGCACACAACGTTTTCGGGCTTGTAGAAACATTACCCTTCAAATATAATGGGTACAAACCTCCATTTTTTTGAGTGGTAGATATTAATTTTAGTCCTCCAATAGTTGGAGGTGTAGCCATGGCATATTTGTAATCTATTAAACAGTATACAATGAAAATCATTACAGATTTATATGAAGTTGAAAGTTGCGAAGCCATACTTATAGAAACATTTGCCAACAATACCCGTAAATGGGAAGAGGTAGATATCGCATCCGAAAAAGCAATGGTAACAGATGGTTATTATTGGATGAGCAACACATCAAAAAGCAGATGGAATTATTATAAAACAAAAGCGCCTTTAAAAAAAGGAGAGGATTTTATCATTGAAACCATCATTGAGCTCGAAAAAAAAGAAGATATTTTTGGGCATTTCGGATTGGTATGGGGATTTGATGAAGACCTAAAATTTTTAAATCGTTTTACTTTATCCGCAGATGGGAAACGTGCTTTGTTTATGCATTTTGAAAAGGATCATCATAAAATATTTCACCGTTTTCAAAACAGAAAGCTGCCCAAATTTGATTTAAAAAAACCGGTTCATTTTTCAATCATTAAGCTGGGCGAATATTTTCATTTTTTAATCAATGCGCAAAAAGTATATGTAGCGCATGAATCTGTTTTTTGTGCCAACGGATTTTTTGTGGGTTATTACATAGAGCCGCAGTTGGCCATTAAGAGTAATTATTTTGGCGTAAAAAAAATAAATGCGAAGGCATTAGAAGTTGATAATGGGTTGGAGTTATTGTTGGATAAAAGGAGTTTAGGGGAATGATTAGAATTGAAAAAAAAAAACTTTTAAAACCAATTGATTATTCATTCATTTGAATGCCACATAAAAATTTATAAACAACAGCATGATCAGCAAAACCATAGCATTAAAGCTTAGCAAAGAAACGCCTAAAATTATACTTACCACAGATACTGGTTTTGAAAAAATAGACATGCTCGAGGTGATTGGTAATCAAATAAACAAATTAGATGCACCTCTAGGAATTCGATGGACGCTGGTTTGTGCGAACATTAAGTACGACTGCTTCTGCTGGCAATTACCCGGTAAGTTTGAATTTAACTGTTTTGAATTAATGAATGTTTTTGACTTTATCGATACCGATTTAGCAAAAAAACATGTAGCACAAAAACCGAGTGAACTGCATATAAGTTTGGAGGATAGGGTGTTTGAGGATGGGATGGAAATTGGGATTAGGTTGGGGGTTGGGGAGTGATGGAAATGTTATTTTGTTTTAAATATTTCTTTATTTTAAATATCTTATTGAATTTTCTAAGCATTTTAACTCTCACCCGAAGAGATAAAAATCCACATCATATAAAAGTTTCAAATCTATTACTGAATAAAATGCAAGTGACAACCATTAGCATCGATAAATATCATCAGTATCCAATTTTAGTAATAATACCCATTAACTTCATGTTCTCCAATTATATGGTCATATTTCTCCATTGAATTTAAGTCTAAAATTTATTTTAAACTTAAGAATATAGATTCGAAGCAACAAGAAATTTGAAATTTCGGATTTAATAAAAGTTTGAAACTTCTCCTATTAATACAAAGTACAAAAACTCATTTACCCACTGAACACCTAAATTCTTGTAGGTGCTTTTATATTCTCTTGATAAATACTTTTTATCAGTGCTTAATCATTTTTGCATGTAGACTATTGTCCGTTGTATAGTTGTCTACATATATTAACCTTTGTAATATGGACATAAAGAAAAAATTTGGGGAAAAAGTCAAGCTTTTCCGAATTGAGAAAGGCTGGTCTCAAGAGAAACTTGCACTAACAGCAGATCTAGATAGAACATACATACCAAGCATTGAAAAAGGTGAAAAAAATGTGTCAATAACTGTAATTGAGAAAATTGCAAATGCACTTAATGTCGAAATAATTGAACTTTTAAAATAATAAATTATGGCAGGTGGTAGTCACAACAGAAAATCAAGCGATTCTTTAAAACATGTTTTAGAATCGGAGGGTAAATTAAAGCTTTGTAAATGTCCAATACACACTACTTATAAAAGCATATACCATAAATCAACGCATTATAGCATCTACTTTAATAACATTAAAAACTCCTTTGCATTCATTTGAATTGAAATTTGGTTCGGCTTTTTTATGTCAAAATCAAATGGATTTACCCTGATTAATGGATAATGCGTTGAAGCGAAAGTTTCGGCAGTATTTCTGATGGTACGTATTGTTTTACCTGCACCTATTTCAATGGCAATAATGCTTTTATGATTTGCTTTAATTTCTTTACACCAATTGTTATACCGAATTTGTTGATGTGTTGAACGAATCGGAATCCAAAACCAATCCCCAAATAACAATGCATTTGGTCTGCACACACTCCCGCAATTTGGGCATATTGGAAGATTATCAGGTTGTAGTTGCATGGGGTTAATGTCTGGAGTTAACCAAACTTCACGTTCAAGAATATCTAAGCATTGCATGTAATTAAGGGAACCATGACATTCAAAAATTCGGTTTTCATCAAACCCAGCTTTTAAAAAATGTTCATCTATGTTTGAAGTAACAATAAAATGTTCTTTGTCTTTTAATATTTCCAATAGTTTAAAGTACCCCTCATGTGGACTTGTTTGATGATATTTTTCTCTCAAATTCAACATGAATTCCCATGCTATTTTAGGCGTTTCAATAAAAGCATGATGCGACATCAAATCCAAATGATTATAGGTTTTACCTTCTATGATAATTGACTTTGTCCAAATTCCATCATCTCCTCTAAATGGATTTAGTCCAGAATCAACGCTCATTCCTGCGCCAGCAAAAATGGCAACCGCATCTGCTTCATGAATCAAATTGATTGCTCTTGATAAATCCATAAGTTAAACGGTGGTATTTTTTAAAATCAAACAATTGAAAACCTAATTAAAATAAATATTCAATTACCGCATCCCAATGCGGAAACTTTTCTCCGCCAAATAAGATGAGTTCTCCGGTAAATTTATCGGCACCATTTTTTTCTCTGTCATCAATTAGATAATCACCATGATTGAGGTGTTTGTTGTGCGAGAGAATCAATCTTTTGTGCGCATATTTACCCAAGTATTTTTTCACCCAATCGAGTTTATCATTCAATGCCGTAGGGTTTTCCCAAGGAGATGTTGAAAGAATATACGTGTCAAATTTTGAACATAATTTGATGTAAGATTCTATCGCATTATGCATAGGTTCCATTTTAGAAAATATATTTGGCACCTCATCAAATCGGCCATCGAATTCCGCCAATTCTGAATGCGTTAATTTATCTATTCCAGTTTTAAAATCAACAAGGACATTGTCCATGTCTACGTAAACGATTTTATTCATCATTATTATTTTTAAGTTTAAAATTATTTTTTGTTTTTGATAATAAGGTCGCTAATGGCCGTTAATTTATTTAAAATCATTTGGCCTTTTTCTTTGTCACCCTCTTTTACAAATTGATACATTTGTTCTCTCAAATAAACATACGATTCATTTAAAAAACCCATCAGATCTTGTTGCATTTGATCACGAAGGTTCCAGTATTTTTTAAAATGAGATTCTATGGTTTCTATATTTTTTTCACCAACACAATCATCATTAAATTCAGTAGAATGAAACTCTAACAACAATCCTTGAAGCAAAATATAATCTTCGATATTATCTGAAGCTGGATTAAAGTTTTTCAACTGATTTATGATTTCATTTTTTAGATTTTGAAATCGTTCCCACATTAATTTTTCTTCATCTCTAATTTCGGCTGCTTCTTCCCATTCATGTGCCTTTGCCGCAGCGCTTTTAAGCTTATATGCTGTAATGAGAAATAATTTGATTTGTAAAATTTCTTCTTTGGTAATGTTGATTTTCATTGTACAATGTTTTGTTTGTTATGTGAATTACATAAAATTAACAGGGTAAACCTCAATCTTTAGGAGGAGAGGAAAATAAGTTTATTGTTTATTGTTTGTTGTTTATTGTTTGGGGTTTGGGGTTTGGGGTTTGGGGTTTGTGAACTTTTGATTTTACAAATGAATCTAGATTATTTTTTGTTTTCCCAATAAAAAATAAAATCTAATTTTAGCCCTAAAAAAATGAATCCAATAAAAGTTACTTCAACCATTAATGCTTCAATCCATAAAGTGTGGACTTCTTGGACAAAATCGGAGCATATTGAAAAATGGCATTTCGCTAGCGATGAATGGCATTGTCCAGAAGCAAAAAATAATTTAATCGTTGGTGGCGAATTTCATTACACAATGGCGGCAAAAGACAATTCGATGAGTTTCGACTTTTGGGGCACGTATCAAGAAATTATTTTTGAAAAGCACTTCAAAATAATTTTAGGAGATGGGAGAAAGATGACCGTAACCTTTGAAGAAATTGAAAATGGGGTAATCGTTACTGAAGAGTTTGAGCCGGAGAATGAGAACCCAATTGAACTTCAACAAGTTGGCTGGCAAATGATTTTAGATAATTTTAAAAACTACACGGAGAACTTATAAAATCAATTTCCTTTTAACGATGCCAAATATCAATCCTTTCATACACTTCAATGGAAATACCGAAGAAGCTTTTACATTTTACAAATCCATTTTTGGTGGTGATTTCACCAACATCACTCGTTTTAAAGATCTGGCAAACGCTGAAAATTTGTTTTCTGAAAAAGAAGCCAATTGCATCATGCATATCGCTTTGCCAATTGGGAATAACAGTGTTTTAATGGGAAGCGACGTTCCTGAAATGTTTGGAAAAGTAAATGAAAATGAAAACAGAAGTAAGGTTTACATAAACGCAGATAGTAAAGAAGAAGCTGAAAATTTATACGATGTACTTTCGGCAGGAGGTGCAATAGAAGTGCCTTTTAGTGAAAGTCAGCCAGATTCGTATTTTGGTATGCTCAGAGATAAATACGGTATTGAGTGGATGGTGAATTTTTCTGGGAGGTAAAATGCTCTACTCTGCTTAAATTTGGCTAAATTAGTACATAAATTTACCTGAATATGGAAACCACATCTTTTATTAAACATAGAATGATCAACAAGAAAAAAAATACGAAAAAGAATAAAATTAACAAAGACTTCAGTTCTGTTGAAGATAGTCAATATGCTATTCGAATACTTAGAAAAATTGGCCAAAGGGCAGGAAAAGCGGCAGCAGCAGAAGCAAAAGCAGCAGGATTGCCAACTTTTGCCGTAATTAATAACGAGATTGTTATGATATTACCAGACGGAAGAGAAAAGATATTGAAAGGGAACAAACCTCACTCTGGAAAATACTTCATCAAGTTCAAGTCTTCAACTGTTTTTCATGCCAAGTAAAAGATTACGAATAATGGCAGGTCCAAACGGTAGTGGAAAAAGCACCGTTTTGAAAGTCATTTACTCACAATTTTATAGTGGTTTATTTGTTAATGCTGATGAGATACAAAAATCTTTCAAAACTTCTGGTTTTATTAACCTACTTAGCGAGTATAATCTTGATGTTTCGGAAAAATCATTCATGAGCTATTTAAAGGAATCTGGTAAATCTTGGATAACAAAAGCCAAAAAGGAAAATAGCACAATTTCATTATCATTCAAGGATGGAATATTATTTATAAAAGAAAAATTAACAGCATACGATGCAGCAATGGCAGCGGATTTTATACGTCATGCATTAGTCAAAAAAAATGAAACATTCACATTTGAAACTGTTTTGAGTCATGAATCTAAAATTGAATTTCTGAATTACTCGAAAGAAAAAGGGTTCAAAAATTATCTCTATTTCATATGTACTGTTGATCCAGAAATAAATATCAATAGAGTTAAACAAAGGGTTTCGCTAGGAGGACATAATGTTCCTCAGGAAAAAATTGTTAGTCGTTATATTGATTCCCTTTTGCTTCTAAAAAAAATCATACCTCTATGTCATAGGGTTTATTTTTTCGACAACTCATCGGAAAGCAGAGTGGAAGCAATAAAGCCTATTGCTGAAATTGACCCATCAGGAAAACTATTTTTGTTAAGTCCAAACCAACCTTGGTGGCTAAAAGAATATGTCATAGACACTTTATTTTCTTCCAAATGATTTGTTTAACCAATATTGTTTGGGCATGAAATCTATTCTATTTTCCGATTGAGAAAATTGAAGTACCTTTTAGTGAAAGTCAGCCAGGTTCATATTTTGGTATGCTCAGAGATAAATACGGTATTGAGTGGATGGTGAATTTTTCTGGGGAATAAAAATAACTTTATTTTACGCTCATGAAAAAAGCAATCGTTATAGGCGCCACCAGTGGTATTGGAAAATCAATCGCTGAAATTTTATTACAAAATGATTATACTGTTGGGGTTACAGGAAGAAGAGTTGAAATGTTGCAATCATTAAAAGAAAAAAATCCAGATAAAATATGTTTTTGTCAAATGGATGTGCAAGATGTTTCTGCTGTTGAATCGATTTGCAATAACCTCGTTGATCAATTGGGTGGTTTGGACCTCTTCATTATTTCTGCAGGTATTGGTGATGAAAATAAATGTCTTGATTTCTCGATAGAAAATAATGTCATTAAAACCAATGTTCAAGGATTTACTTGTTTGGCAGATTGGGGAATGCAATATTTCAAAAAACAAGGACATGGATATTTGGTGAACATCAGTTCTATAGCTGGTTTGATTGGAAATGGGGAAGCGCCATCTTATAATGCAACCAAAGCTTTTCAAATCAACTATCTCGAAGGACTAAGATTAAACGCAGATAAATCGGGTGCTGAAATTTATGTTACAGATGTGCGCCCTGGATTTGTTGATACTGACATGGCTAAGGGTGATGGATTATTTTGGGTGGCGTCTGTTGAAAAAGCAGCTCAACAAATTCTCGCTGCAATGCAAAGAAAGAAAAAGATTGTTTACGTCACTAAGCGTTGGCGCATGATTGGATTTCTGCTGAAAATAATGCCGTATTCATTGCTTAGGAAACTTTGATTGACTAATTACGCTTTATTGATATTGGCTATTCAACATTATAGAGATGCAACAATAAAGAGTTCGGGCATATTTTTATTGATTATAAAAGATCCGTTTAATCCATTTCATCTTAATTGAAGTTGGTATTATTCTAATGCTCATTGTGCGAGCAAATCGAGTAATACCGATTGGATATCTGTAATGGTCCAATCAAATTGTCCCAAAATGCTACCACATCGGCATTATACTAGAAAATTATGGAATAATTTATAATTCAATTTGATATAACTTCATAAAAACAAGAATGCATGCCTTTTGAATTAAGACCTTGGAAGATGACTGACATAGATAGTTTAGTTTTCTATGCCAACAACTGGAATATAGCACAGAATATGACAGACAAATTTGCTTTTCCTTATACAACAGAAAATGCAAGGGCTTTTATTGAATTTGCAACGAAAGATAACCCAGTTCATATTTTTGCCATTGATATTGATGGGCAAGCTATTGGTGGAATTGGAATTCATCCCCAGGAAGATATACATAGAAAAAATGCGGAGCTTGGATATTGGTTAGCGGAGCCGTTTTGGGGGAGGGGTATAATCAGCAAAGCTATTAAACAGGCAGTTGATATTGCCTTTGAAACCTATGATATAGACCGCGTATTTGCAAGGCCATTTGGAACAAACATTGCTTCACAAAAAGTTCTGGAAAAAAATCAATTTATGCTGGAATGTACGCTTGAAAAAGTTATCATTAAAGACGGGGTTCGGATAGATGAATTGATTTATGCCGTGAGACGAGAGAAATGGGTTAAATAAAAAACACATCAGAATAAGGCCTTTCTAAAACCGATATAAGTAAATCTGCATGAAATTTATTTTTCATTTATACCAATTCCAAATCCAAACATGGCAGCTACTAAAGCAAGATGAATAATTAAAATTGCTTTTTGCCAAATGGGACGATCATTCCATTTTTGTTCTGGATTGAATGGATCGAATGCCAAACCTATACCCATAGATGCTGCTGCTTGAATATAGTCTTTAGAAAAAAATGCTTGATACAAACCTAATATTAGAAAGCCGATGTAAAGATATTTACTGAAGGG
>CANFUJ010000096.1 GCA_947450165.1 Chitinophagaceae bacterium | reverse complement strand
TTTTTTATCATTAGAAACAGTTATTAATTATCAAAACATACATTTTTTACAAGTTTTGATAATTTAGGAGAGTCATAATCCTGTTGTAAGAAGTATCAAATCTATCATCACCCGGTTAGATAATTGTCCTCCTAAGAGTACTTGTAAAAAGCTCAGCATTTGCTGAGCTTTTTGCGTTTTCAGTGATGCCTTCTCATTGCTTTTTAACTTGCTGATAAGAGTTAAGTGATTTTGTACTATTTGTTCATTATTTGATATATCTTGTAAATTCTAAAAAAAAACAACAATGAAGATATTATCGATGTTGCTATTAGCCTTAATTGTGGGGATATCTTACAATTATGCTCAAGTAAGTCAAGCAACAAAAGAAAATCTGCCTCCAAAAAATGTCAATCCATTACAAGGCCTAAGAAAAGCTAATTTTACTGAGCTTGATCCTTCAAAGCCATTGATGTTGGATGGTGTATCAACGCCGGTTTATACCGAAAATCTTACGCTTGTAGAAGGTGAAGATTTTATGAAAGTTATGAGCAATGGTGATTATTTTCCGGATATCTATATCGACAGCAACAAGGAAGTAAAAGCATTTGTACTCAGAAAAGCAACTGAGCTTGAGAAAAGTAAGATGGTAAAAATGCAAACAGATGCGGAAATGCCTCGCAATTCTGATTTGTTGGGTAAACCGGCTTTGCCTTTTTCAGTTACAGACATCAACGGAAACAACTATTCTCTTGAAAATCTGAAAGGAAAAGTAGTTGTCATTAATTTCTGGTTTGTGGAATGTAAGCCTTGTGTAATGGAAATGCCAGAGTTGAATAAGCTGGTTGAAAAATTCAATAACAAGGATGTAGTTTTTCTTGGATTTGCCATGAATGAAAAAGATAAGCTTGAACAATTTTTAAAGAAGACAACATACAAATACAATATTATTCCTGGAGCTAAAGATGTTGTTGGTACATATGGTGTAACCTCATTTCCCATGCATATTGTAATTGATAAAAACTCAATCATAACGTTTACGGTAAATGGTTTAGGACCTACGACGATTGAGGATTTGGAGAAAGCGATTGATTCATCGGTTAAATAGTTGAAAAATGAATCATATCCATCACCACTTGGTTAGATAATTGTCCTCCTAAGAGTACAAAAAGTCAGAACGAAAATGAGCGCGAAAGCGACCATCGAGTTCTGACTTTTTTCTTCATTCACATTCTGTTTCTCGCTCTAATTAAATCCAATATTTTTTTGGAAAATAATTCCCAAAATATCTATCACTTCTTTGTTTGAAATTGCCGAATAATTTTAAAAAAATGTAGTCTAAATTATTTAAGGTCTCGCCTTAAATAAAGACAGTATAGTATTATTTTCAATGATTTGCATGTCCATGATATCAGAACTTCCATCCCCTGTACAATCTGAGTTAATGTAGCCAAATAAAAGGTTTGAAACGTCATTCTCTGTGATTTGGATATCAAATATATCAACACTTCCATCCCGGTTTATATCTCCAGAGTAAAATGCATATTTCCCATCTGTCATTCTTTTCATCGGAGTATTTATTCCGTCTGAATAGGCTTTTGAAGATGAAGTTGAAAAGTCATATTTAGTGGTGTCTGTAATGGTAACTGGTAAATTACTCCATGTTTCGATATGATTTCTATTTTTTATAGTGATATAATAAGAACCTCCTACAACATAAGATGGGAAAAAGGCTTGAGCCGATCCTGTTTTTGTAAGCAATACTTTTGTTGAATGGTCAGGCTCTAACGCTGTAAGGTTTGAAGCGCTCCACAATGCAACAATGACGGAGTCTGAAGCATTAACATCGTTGCTAATCCCCAAATCATATAAAGGCGTTTTCATAATGCCGTTAGAAGTATACAATCCTTCTAAGAAACATTTTATTTGAAATATTGCATTTACTGTACTGCAGTTGGCAACCGTTGGTCTGTTTCCCGAAATTTCAAGCCAATCAATATCTGCTGTTGCTGATGCGGTTATTGATTCTAATTTAATATTGTGTATACCAGCACTTAAGAAAACTGAAATAATAGTGTTTGAAAAAGTTGTACTTGAAGTTGTTTTTAGGAATGCCAAGTTTGAATTGATGACACTTGTATCAATCATTAATTTCATGGCGTAAGTATTGCTCGCACTACTATTTACATATCTCCAGTTTAAAGTATAAAAACCATCAGATGGTATGTTTATTTTCCAATTGACAGTTTTTCCAATTGAATTGGTCAGATTTATTACTCTTGAATTATTTGCACCAGTATTACTGCTTATTGCTCCCATGTATGAACATAACCCATTTATTGAAGTGGCGGTATCTTCTATACGAATCAGATTTGAATTTAAAACGGGGATCAATTGAAAATTCGCAGTAATTGATTTATTAACTGTTGCTGTAAATGTTATTGTTGGGTTTGTACCCGTTGTGTCTCCACTCCAGTTTATAAATGCATAGCCTGCGTTAGGTGTTGCCGTTAGTGTAATTGAATTCCCAATACTATAACTACCTCCTCCAGATACAGTGCCTCCAATTAAAGGATTTGTGACAGTTGTTATGTTTACACTCGAACTTGGAATTGGTGTGAAATTTGCAGTGATATTTTTGTTTCCACTCATGAAAACGTTTATTGAAGCATTGGTTGAAACAGTATCGCCAGACCAACTCGAAAAGCTATATCCAGTTGCGGCAGTGGCTATAAGTGTAGCTATTGAATTTGATGTGTACGTCCCTGCACCTGTTATGAAACCACCCATTGAAGGATTGGCGTTTGTTGTTAAAGTATATGTTGTACTTCCTGAATTGCAACTGCATGTAGTTGGGTTTTGCATTGTCGCTCCAGCACCGCATGTTGGATTACTTACGATTGATTTTATATTTGCCGCTGGCGTAATAATTAACGAATAGGGTGGAGTGAACGAAGCGCCACTTCCTAAATTGTTACCAGATGTTGCATTGAAAAAATTATTTCTTGAGGTAACAGCCGTGAAATTGTTTTGATATAAATCAATAGGCGTGGATACACTGTCGAAGTAATTACTCTCTACCAATATATCTGCTTCAATACCTGCACGAACGCAATAACTAGACTGTCTGCTGTTAAAATAATTATTTACCACATGCACTTGCCCAAACCTCACCCTCGGCATTCTTTCTACACATCCAGATGTCCACCAATTATACATCATGGTTATTTTGAGCTTGTCTCTGTCAGTAATTTTTGTATCAGAGTTACCTAATAAATTACAGAACTGATGATTAACGGATGCAGATGTATAAGAAAATTTACACCATGTAACTGCAACATAATTTGCTCCGTTTGTAATATCCATATTTCCATCCTGACCATCATAAATATCACAATGATCAATCCAAACGTTATTGGCACCATCAATAGTTATACAGTCCACGCCATTTACATCTACAGATCCTGGACCTTGAATACTCATGTTTCTGATGATGACATTGTTGTTTTTTACGTCAAAACCTCCAATCAAAGTTGCTCCCGGCAAACCAATAATGGTTTTGTTTGCAGCAACAGGAACCCTTGTGGCTACTCCGGCACCCATTATACCTGAAACATAAATAACTTTTGCACCGCTTGAATTTGCTTGAGTTTGAAGATCGGCAAGTGTACTTACCGTAATGGGAATTGCATTTCCTCCGCCAGTTGTTCCTCCATTTAAAGTGGCCCAACCAACTGGTGAGCATAAATCTTGTGCAATCAGGTTTTTTTGAGAAACACAAAAAATAATGATACAGCAAATAGTTTTAAATAGGTTTTTCATTTTTTAAAATCTTTTATAGATGATAATCAGCTCCTATTTTAAGATAGACACAACACGTAACTATTACAAGTTTTTTATGAAGATAAAAAATATCTATGCGTCTGTTTAAATTTTTACGTAATCGTTTACGCTTTTTTAGAAAATGATGGATAAAATGACTACTTTTTAGGAATTTCCACATTAAAAATAAAATCTAGTTTTATTAATGTGCGAATCGTAAATTTGCCGAGTCAAAAAATATATTTTAAAACGTATAAAAATTTATTATGAGTACAGTAAAAGTTGCCATCAATGGATTCGGTAGAATTGGCCGTCTAGTTTTTCGTCAAATTTTTAATATGGAAGGGGTTGATGTTGTTGCCATAAATGATTTAACTAGTCCAGAAGTACTTGCTCATTTGCTAAAATATGATAGTGCTCAAGGAAGATTTTCAGAAAAAGTTACACATACCGAAAATGCAATTGTTGTTAATGGTCATGAAGTAAAAATTTATGCTCAAAAAGATCCTGCTCAAATTCCTTGGGGTGCTCATGATGTAGATGTAGTAATTGAAAGCACAGGATTTTTTACCGACAAAGCTAAGGCTGAAGTACATTTAACAGCTGGCGCAAAAAGAGTTGTAATTTCTGCTCCTGCTACTGGAGATTTGAAAACGGTTGTTTATAATGTAAACCATGCTATTCTAGATGGTAGTGAAACCATTATCAGTTGTGCAAGTTGTACTACAAATTGCTTAGCACCAATGGCAAAAGCGTTGAATGATAATTTTGGTATTGTTACTGGAATTATGAGTACAATTCATGCTTACACGAATGATCAAAATACATTGGATGCACCTCATCCAAAAGGAGACCTTCGCAGAGCTAGAGCTGCTGCTGCCAACATTGTACCCAACAGTACAGGTGCTGCAAAAGCAATTGGCTTAGTATTGCCAGAACTAAAAGGTAAACTTGATGGTGGTGCTCAAAGAATTCCAGTAATTACTGGATCTGTTACTGAATTGTATTCTATTTTAGAAAAGCCTGCAACTGCAGAAGCTATCAATGCTGCAATGAAAGCTGCTAGCAACGAAAGTTTTGGTTACAATGAAGATGAAATTGTAAGCAGCGATGTTATTGGTACTCATTACGGTTCTTTATTTGATGCTACTCAAACCAAAGTAATGTCGGTAGGAGATAAGCAAATGGTAAAAACAGTGAGCTGGTACGATAACGAAATGAGCTATGTGTCTCAATTGGTTCGTACGGTAAAATATTTTGCAGGATTAATTTCGAAGTAAATTTTAAAGTTTAATTCGCTGTGCTGGTTTAACGGTTTAATTCATTTTGTTGGTTTAAACCGTTAAACTTTTAAACCCTTAAACATTTTTTTGCATGTCCACTTTTTCAAATTATAATTTCTCCAATAAAAAAGCACTTATCCGCGTAGATTTCAACGTTCCATTAAATGAACAGTTTGATATTACGGATGACACTAGAATGACGGCTACTATTCCAACGATTAAAAAAATATTGTTGGATGGCGGAAGTGTAATTTTAATGAGTCATTTGGGCAGACCCAAAGACGGCCCTACAGATAAGTATTCACTGAAACATTTGGTTGCTCATCTTAAAAATTTATTGGGTAACGATGAAGTAGATTTTGCAAATGATTGTATTGGAGAAGAAGCCACTCAAAAATCTGCTGCTTTAAAATCCGGTGCTGTATTGCTTTTGGAGAACTTGCGTTTTTATAAAGAAGAGGAGAAAGGGGATGTTGCATTTGCCGAAAAATTAAGCAAGTTGGGTGATGTATATGTAAACGATGCATTTGGAACGGCCCATCGCGCACATGCTTCAACTGCTGTAATTGCTCAATTTTTTCCTGCCGAAAATAAGATGTTTGGTTTGTTGATGGAAGCCGAAGTTTTAAATGCTGAAAAAGTAATGCACGATGCGCAAAAACCATTTACGGCTATTATTGGTGGCGCAAAAGTGTCTGATAAAATATTAATTATAGAAAATCTTTTAAATCGTGCTACAGATATTATCATAGGTGGAGGAATGGCTTATACTTTTTGGAAGGCACAAGGTAAAATCATTGGAAACTCTTTGTGTGAAGATGATCGTATGCCTTTGGCACTCGAGATTTTAGAAAAAGCAAAATCACTTGGTGTAAAAATTCATTTGCCAATGGATAGTACCATTGCTGATAAATTTGCGGCTGATGCGCAAACAACCAATTGCGAAAGTTATGGTATTCCATCAGGTTGGATGGGACTTGATATTGGACAAAAGGCGGTTGCTGATTTTAGAGAAGTGATTTTAAAAAGTAAAACCATTTTATGGAATGGTCCAATGGGCGTTTTTGAAATGGAGAAGTTTCAAAATGGTACTAAATCAATTGCTTTAGCTGTTGCAGAAGCTACAAAAAATGGCGCATTTAGTTTAGTTGGTGGTGGCGATAGCGTAGCTGCTGTAAATATGTTCCACTTATCAGATCAAGTGAGTTATGTGTCAACCGGTGGTGGCGCTATGCTTGAATATTTTGAAGGAAAGGAATTGCCGGGGATTGCAGCGATAAAGAAGGGGTAAAGAATGTTCAAGAGGTTCAATAAGTTCAATGTGTTCAAAAGGTTAGCCCCTCTGTATCTCAAATGGGAGGTTTTGTATTTGTCTAGATTAAAAACCTACTTTCCCCATCTGTACGTATCTAATTGAAGTCCAGCTAAATCGATTACACGATCAACAACTGTAGCTGCTACTTCCTCAATCGTTTTTGGCTTGCTATAAAATGATGGCGTTGCTGGACAAATGATGCCTCCCGCTAGGGTAATGGTTTCCATGTTTTTGATGTGTATCAAATTATAAGGTGTTTCTCTTGCTACACAAATTAATTTCCTACGTTCTTTTAAAATTACATCCGCAGCTCTTGTGATTAAATCATTTGAAATACCCTGCGCAATTCTGCCTAAAGTTCCCATACTACAAGGAATGATAATCATCGTTTGATATTGACCAGATCCTGAAGCAAATGGCGCATCGAAATCTTGTTGCGTATAATGCTTTACGTTATAATTAAAATAATCTTCGTTTTCTAATTCTGTTAACCAGACTGATTTTGCATTGGTAGTCATCAATAAGGAAAGCTCACTGATTTGATTGTTTAGTTTTGACAATTTCTCCAAAAGTACTTTGGCATATATTGAACCACTTGCACCAGTAACGGCTACGACTATTTTTTGCATGGCATAATTTATTTAAAACATTATAACAATGGAAAGATAAAAAGGTTTTTAATAAGTTGATTCAATAAAAAAACGCGAAGAAAAATCTCCGCGTTTTATATAGCTAAAAGCAATTGTTATTTCTGATTTGCAAAATCTCTTCTGATAATATTCAATGCAGCCCCTTCTTTAAACCATTCTATTTGTTGTTCGTTGTAAGAATGATTCACATAGATTTCATCTTTTGTACCATCATTGTGATTTAAGACCAAAGTTAATTTTTGATTTGGCGCAAATGTGGTTAATTCTAAAATGTCGATTGAATCATCTTCTCTGAATTTTTCGTAATCTGCTTTGTCATCAAACGTTAAGGCCAACATACCTTGCTTTTTCAAATTGGTTTCATGGATACGCGCAAATGATTTCACCAAAACAGCCCTTACGCCCAAATGACGAGGTTCCATAGCTGCATGCTCACGAGATGAACCTTCACCATAGTTTTCATCACCAACTACAATTGAACCTATTCCTGCAGCTTTATAAGCACGTTGGGTAGCTGGTACCGTTCCGTATTCGCCAGTCAATTGATTTTTAATGTTGTCTGTTTTTTCATTGAAAAAGTTTACAGCACCAATCAACATATTGTTGCTGATGTTGTCTAAATGTCCCCTGAATTTTAACCATGGACCAGCCATTGAAATATGATCCGTTGTACATTTTCCTTTTGCTTTGATTAAAAGTTTCAGTCCTTTTAAATCTGTTCCTTCCCATGCAGCAAATGGTTCTAATAATTGTAAGCGCTTGCTTTCTGGAGAAACTTTTACTTGAACATTACTTCCATCCTCGGCTGGTGCTTGATAGCCAGCATCTTCAACAGCAAAACCTTTGATAGGCAATTCATCTCCTGATGGTGGATCTAATTTTACTTGTTCTCCTTTATCATTCGTTAACGTATCCGTTAATGGGTTGAAATTTAAATCTCCAGCAATCGCTAGTGCTGTTACCAATTCAGGAGAACCTACAAACGCAAATGTATTTGGATTGCCATCTGCTCTTTTTGCAAAGTTTCTGTTGAAGCTATGAACGATTGTATTTTTTTCTGCTTTTTCAGCGCCAACCCTTGCCCACATTCCGATACAAGGTCCGCATGCATTTGCAAAAACCGTAGCACCAATACTATTAAATACCTCTAAAAATCCATCTCTTTCAATGGTATAACGTACTTGTTCTGATCCTGGTGTTATGGTAAATTCTGCGTTAAGTTTAAGTCCTTTTTCAGCCACTTGTTTTGCCAAACTTACAGAGCGACTTATATCTTCGTAAGAAGAGTTGGTGCAACTTCCAATTAAACCCACTTCAATTTTTGTAGGCCAATTGTTTGCGGCTGCCATTTCTTTCATTTTAGAAATTGGCGTGGCTAAATCTGGCGTAAATGGACCGTTTAAATGTGGTTCTAATTCGTTTAAATTGATTTCAATTACTTCATCAAAATAAGCAGCAGGGTTTGCATAAACTTCAGCATCACCAGTAAGATGTTCTTTGATTTTATCTGCCATTTCTGCAATTTCTGCTCTGCCAGTAGCTTTTAAATAACGGCTCATGCTTTCGTCGTATCCAAATGTAGAAGTAGTAGCGCCAATTTCAGCACCCATATTACAAATGGTTCCTTTTCCTGTACAACTCATACTGATCGCACCTTCACCAAAATATTCAACTACCGCACCTGTTCCGCCTTTAACGGTAAGGATTCCAGCCACTTTTAAAATAACATCTTTTGGTGTTGCCCAACCATTTAATTTTCCAGTTAATTTTATACCGATTAATTTAGGCATTTTCAATTCCCAAGGTAAGCCTGCCATAACATCACAAGCATCAGCACCACCAACGCCAATCGCAATCATTCCCAAACCACCAGCATTTACAGTATGACTATCTGTTCCAATCATCATTCCACCTGGAAATGCATAATTTTCTAATACTACTTGGTGAATAATACCAGCGCCTGGTTTCCAGAAACCGATTCCGTATTTATTTGAAACCGAAGACAAGAAATCATATACTTCACTGCTTTCAGAAACAGCTCTGGTTAAATCTGTTTTGCTATCAACTTTCGCTTCGATTAAATGATCACAATGCACTGTACTTGGAACGGCAACAGTAGCTCTTCCAGATTGCATGAATTGTAGCAAAGCCATTTGTGCGGTAGCATCTTGCATGGCTACGCGATCTGGTGCGAAATCTACATAAGATTTTCCTCTTCCATAAGCTTCTGTAGCGTTTCCTTGCCAAAGATGGGCGTACAATATTTTTTCAGTTAATGTTAGTGGTTTACCAACAGTAGTACGTGCCGCATTCACTTTTTCTGAAAACTGGTCGTACAATTTTTTGATCATTTCAATGTCGAAAGCCATAGTTTTATTTTTTTATTTTTATCTAGATACTTTATTCTGGATTCATGGTAAATAATAAACATCTTGAACCTATTGATACCAAGGCAGAAACACGAAGTCACGAAGGCACAAAGTCACGAAGTTTTTTGATAAAAAGCCAATTTTTGAAAAATGCTTCCAACTTCTTGAACCTTTTGAACTCATTGAACTCATTGAACCTCTTGAACCTTTTGAACCTTTTGAACCTTTTGAACTTATTGAACCTTTTGAACCTTTTGAACCTTTTGAACCTTTTGAACCTTTTGAACCTTTTGAACCTTTTGAACCTTTTGAACCTTTTGAACCTTTTGAACCTTTTGAACCTTTTTTCTCCCG
>CANFUJ010000095.1 GCA_947450165.1 Chitinophagaceae bacterium | reverse complement strand
AGCCAATACTAATATTTTTTTTATCTTTTTTTTGTTTGAATCTTTAGCTTGCCAAGTATTTGTTATCACTGAAGTATAACAATGTTCTAATAATACGACTACACAAAAAAAGACAAGGGTTTTAATTATTTTGATCATTCCATTATGCATAAATCCAATCTTTAATTTTATTAGCGAGATTCATTTTTATTAGCTTTGAAATATTTGAAAATGTTTTAAAGGGTCCAGTTTTATTGCTGCTAGAAAAAAAACCAGAATTTTCACTTGCTTTTTTTTCGATTATAGTTGCAATAATTTGTTTTAAAATATTAGATGGTTTTACACTGCTTTTCAAATCCTGCCAATTGTGATGTATTTCTTTTTCAACATGATTTATTTCTAACAACAATTTTGTTTTCTCTAATTCAAGTTCAGTGATGTTTTTAAATGATGGCATTTTAATATTTTGAATTTATGAGAAATGGATATCAAAAAAAATGGGTAACACTTTTATAAATAAAAAGTCAATTACCCATTTAAAAAGATATTTTGACTTTATTCTGAATCTTTAAACAGCTCATGCAGGATCGAATTCATAATTGGGATACGAATCAATTTGTTTCTAAATTTCCAGAGTATGATTCCAGTTATCCCATAAAATACAGCAACAATAAGCAATGCAAGGTATAGTTCGCCTACTAAATATTGCAACATAACTGCCAAGGCCATTCCGAAGAAAAATGCAAATAGAAAAACAATCATTGAAATAAAAATCATACTAATTCCATTACTCATTATTTTAGAAGTTTTTTCAGCAGCTTCTAATTTTATTAATGAAACATGATGTTTGAAATATAAACTCGTATTTTTTGCGAGCTCTTCTATTTTTTCAATTGATTTTTCCATTGCTTTTGCTTTTAAATGTAATCGTTTACAGACCCAGTAACGCCATCTACTTTTTCTTTTACGTTGTTTCTAAATCCTTGAACAGATTCTTTGATTTTTGCCACTGATTTGGTTAAATCATCAGACAATTTAGTTCCAGTTTCTTTGATTTTTTTTCTTGTGTCTACACCTTTGTTAGGTGCAAATAAAATTCCAAGCACAGTTCCTACTGCAAGCCCAATACCCAGAGAGATAAGTACTTTGTTGTTCTTTTCCATGATAAAATTTTTAAAAAAGTGATAGATTGTTTTTTTGTGTATTATAAATTATACAGCTAAAGTAACCGCATCATTGAAAAGACAAAATGAGCAATATCAGGATGTCTTATGATTTGAAACTAAATGGTTTCTGAAGTGATGGAAACTTGTTGTAGAATTTTTTCAATATCTACCAAATGACATAGTTCGGTTCCTGCGTTTAATGTGGCAGCTGTTCCACAAGACACACCAAACTTTACGGCATTTGGTAAATCTTCGCCAATAGATAATTTGTGTACAATTCCCGCCAACATGCTATCTCCAGCGCCAACTGTACTTATTGTTTTTACTTTCGGAGGGGTAATGAGATTAACTGAATCATTTGTGATCAACATGGCACCTTTAGCGCCTAACGATACACATATTGCTTCACATTTTTCAGAGGCGATTATATTTTTACCAACAGTTGCAACATCCTCAATTGAAATGGAATCCAATCCAGCTAAGGTTGCGAGTTCATTGATATTTGGTTTGATTAAAAATACATTTTCTTTCAAATGATTTTTTAATGCAGGTCCTGATGTATCAATAATAAATTTTGCATTTTTATTTTTACAAATCAATGCAATTTTGCTAACAATATTTTCATCAAAATTAGAAGGCATACTTCCACTTAAAACCAAGTAATCTATCTCTTGAATATTTTCAAGAACTTTTATTAATTGATCGATTTCATTTTTATTTACTTCTGGCCCGGGCATGCCAAATCGGTATTGAAAATTCGTTTTTTGATCAAAAACGATAAAGTTTTCACGTGTGTTATTTTTGATTTCAATGGGAATCGTTTTTATGTTTTCTGCATTAACCAATTGGCTAAAAAATTTTCCTGAAAATCCGCCTTCAAAATATATTGCTGTTGATTTATTGTTTAGTCGTTGTAATACCCTTGATACATTTATTCCACCACCACCTGGTTCAAATTTGGGATGCTCACATTTTATTTTTTTCTCTGGCACCAATTCTGAAATAGAAGTGCTTTTATCAATTGCAGGGTTTAATGTAATGGTTACGATATGTTTCATATGTCAAGTAAAAATTCAAAAATCCTTTTTTTATTCATCCAAATTAAACAAAAAAGCCGGATAGAAATCCAGCTCGTTTTATCCAATATCCTATATGAAAAACCCGAAACAAAAATAAGGTGGTGTTTTATGATGAAATATGATGGGTGTTAGTGTAATTGATGATTTTAATAAATTCAAAAGTCAAAAGTAAAAAGTCAAAAAAATAGCGTAAGAATTATCAAATCTATTTTTTAATTTTTACTTTTTCTTTTACAACAAAAAAGCCGGATAGAAATCCAGCTCGTTTTATCCAATATCCTATATGAAAAACCCGAAACAAAAATAAGGTGGTGTTTTATGGTGAAATATGATGGGCGTTAGTGTAATTGATGATTTTAATAAATTCAAAAGTGAAAATTCAAAAGTCAAAAAAATAGCGTAACAACTATCGAATCTATTTTTTACTTTTTACTTTTTACTTTTTCTTTTACAACAAAAAAGCCGGATAGAAATCCAGCTCGTTTTATCCAATATCCTATATGAAAAACCCGAAACAAAAATAAGGTTGTGCTTTATTGTGAAATATGATGTGCGTTAGTATAAATGATGATATTAATAAATTCAAAAGTCGAAAAATTTAGCGTACGAAGTATCAAATTCATTTTTTAATTTTTATAAAAAAAAAGAGCCGGATAGAAATCCAGCTCGTTTTATCCAATATCCTATATGAAAAACCCGAAACAAAAATAAGGTTGCGTTTTATGGTGAAACATGATGCGCGTCTATTTAAAACATGATTTAAGTTATTTGACACAACAATGCACCAAGCTATGTTTGTAAAAACTATAAATTATGAAAAAGATATTACTTGCTTTTGATGGAATCCATTTTTCGGATGCTGCTTTTGATTTTGCCAATAAATTAAATGCAATGAATCCAATATTATTAACTGGCGTGTTTTTACCTCAAATTAGCTACGCCAATTTATGGAGCTATGCTGATGGAATGAGCACGCCCAATTTCTTGCCATTATTAGAAGATGATGATATGGAAGTAATTGAAAAGAATGTAAAAAAATTTGAGGCACTTTGTATTAAAAATCACATTGAATATCGAACGCATAAAGATTTAAACGATTTGGCATTGCCCGAATTAAAAAAAGAATCCAGGTTTGCTGATCTTCTAATCATAGGAGAGGAGAAGTTTTATGAGAATATGGGTTCAGGCAATCCCAATAACTATTTAAGAGAAGCCATTCAAAATATAGAGTGTCCGATTATTGTAGTCCCTGAAAAATACGATTTCCCATCTATAAATATTATTGCTTACGATGGAAGCGAATCTTCTGTATTTGCAATTAAACAGTTTGTATATCTACTCCCTGAATTGACAAAGAATCCTACATTATTAACCTATGCCAATCAGAATGAAGATTCTATCATTCCCAATGAAAAGTATATTGAAGAATTAGCAGCTCGACATTTCACAGATTTAACGGTATCGAAGTTGGATATAGACTCAAGAAAATATTTTTCAACTTGGATTGCAGATAGAAAGGCTTCAATTTTAATTGCTGGTTCTTTTGGAAGGACATCTTTTTCTCAGTTTTTCAAAAAGAGTTTTTTGATGGAAGTCATCAGCGAACATCAGTTACCTATTTTCATAAGCCATAAATAAATCATTTATGAACAAGATTATTGCTGCTTTTGATGGATTGAAACCGATTGAACCCACATCAGATTATGCGGTTTATTTGTCAACATTATTAAAATCACATTTGACTGGTGTTTTTTTAGATGACCATTCGTACACCAGTTATAAAATTTATGACTTGGTTTTTGACCAAGGTGTTTCTGAAAAGAAATTACATCAATTAAAAGATAGTGATAACCATAAAAGGAAAGCATCAGCAAATGATTTTAACCAAATTTGCAAAGAGAAAAGATTATCTTTTAATATTCATCATGATAAAAATATTGCGCTTTCTGAACTATTACACGAAAGCATTTTCGCTGATTTATTAATTTTAAATAAGTCCACAACGTTTAATCATCATGAAGAAAAATATCCCAGTCGATTTTTACAAGATGTTTTAAGCAATGCACAATGCCCAGTTTTTTTAACCCCAAATGAATTTAAGGAATTTCAAAAAGTGATTTTTTTATTTGATGGAAAAACAAGTTCGGTGTATGCTTTAAAAATGTTTGCTTATTTAATGTCTCCGCACATTAATATGCCCATAGAAGTGATATCAGTAAAGCCAATGGAAGATAATACCCATCTCCCCGAAAACAAACTTTTAAAAGAATTAATGAAACGACATTTTTCAAATATTAATTTTACCATTTTAAAAGGCATACCAGAAATAGAAATTATAAAACATCTTCAAAATGAATCATTAAGTTTTGTTACTGTAATTGGCGCTTATAGAAGATCGATGTTGTCAAGATGGTTTAGATCCAGTATGGCAGACGCTTTGGTTAATGCATATGAAATGCCTTTATTCATTGCGCACAACAAATAATCTTTAAATAAAAGAAATGGATTCATTCACACATATTGCATTGGGCGCTTGTGTTGGTGAAGCCTTTTTTGAAAAAGGGTTTGGTAAAAAAGCCATGTTTTGGGGAGCACTTGCACAGAGTATTCCTGACATAGATTTTATTGCCAATTTTTGGATGGACACGCCTTCTGCTTTATTGGCGCATCGTGGTTTTACACACTCTTTTTTATTCATGATTTTATTGGTTCCGATTTTTGCATTAATTGCAGATAAAGTGCATTGTCCACATAATATTAGATTCTCAAAATGGCTACTCTTTTTTTTAGTAGAAATTTCCATTCATTTATTAATCGATTCTTTTAATAATTATGGCATTGGTTGGCTGGAGCCATTTTCTCACAAACGATTTTCATTCAATATTATTTATGTAGCAGATCCATTTTTCTCTATTATGCCGTTGGTTTCATTTGTATTTTTAATTGGTTTAAATGCCTATCATTTAAATAGAAGCCGTTGGTGGAAATTGGGTTTGTTTACACCCTTTTTTTATGTTTTATTTGGCATATTTAATAAGATGTTAGTTGATTATCAAGTAAAAAAAAATATTAAACAATCAACCGAAAAATCCATTTCTTATTTTACAACGCCAGCGCCATTTCAAAATTTTCTTTGGTATGTAGTTGTGAAAAAAAATGAGGGTTTTGATATTGGATATTATTCCATTTTAGATCATTCAAATAAAATTAATTTTTCACGATTCGAACAAAATTCAAATTATATTGATAGTGTAGATAATCATGAGGCAATGCAGAAATTAATTCGATTCTCTGAGGATTATTACACGATTCAAAAAACAAATCACACCCTTATATTTAATGATTTGAGATTTGGGCAGGTTTTAGGTTGGCGAAATCCAAATAGCGATTTCGTATTTCATTATTTCATTCAACATCCAGAAGAAAATAAATTGGTCGTGCAACGCGGACGTTTTGAAGCATGGAATATGAATGAATCTATTTTCTTTTTTAAAAGAATAATGGGCAACTAATTTTCTCTCTTTAAATTGAATGTAAATATCATCAACACAAACCGTAATAATTGATAACTGCACCATCTAAAGAATTGATTCAACCAGTTTTTTTGATGTTGATGAGTTTTTAAATTAATTTCAATGCATTCTTTTTCAATGATTTCTAATAAAGTATTTTTTACGTTTTGTGCAAATAATGTATTTTTTATTTCTGCATTTAATTCTAAACAAACATAAGTGCTTAAATTATTGATGTTGTAGGATCCAATGGTGACATTCATTTGATCACTTACCGCTAATTTACCATGAAGCACATTTTTTTGATATTCATAAATGGTTATGTTGTTTCGAAGTAGCCAATCATAAAGCCATCTTTCTGCTTGTTTGGTTAATGGCACATCCGATTGGCCCGCTGTAATAACAATTATTTTTACGCCTCTTCTGGATGCATTAGCCATTGATCTTCTCAACACTTTACCCGGAATAAAATAGCTGCACAGAATTAAAACTTCATGATGAGCATTGCGAAGCATTTCTATGTAATTTGACGAAATTTCATTTAAGTGTATCAGCCAATCATTTCTTCTTATTTTAACAATACATTGATTTTCTAATGGTATGTCATTAAATGGATTAATAATCTCTGAATTAGTTTCAACCTCAATTTCAGTTGTTTTTAATCTCACTTGTTTACAGTAATTTTCTACTTGTATTGAAGCTTCTCCTTCCAATAACACAGCAAAATCAAGCCAAGCTTTATGGTTGTTGATTTCGTTGTATCTATTCGCAATATTCAATCCACCTATTAAAGAGAATCTTCCATCCACAACAACAATTTTGTGATGTAATCTTCTGCTATAATAAATTTGGTTGTTTTTAAAAACGGGTTTAAAGAATAATATTTCAATTCCTGTAGATTTTAAATGGCTAATAAACGATTCGTGTAAATTTCCAGAGGCAAAACCATCCAACAGAACAAATACTTTTACATTTCTCTTAGCTGCTTGTATTAATTCTTCTGCTATCCATTTTCCGGTTTCGTCATCCTTTAAAATATACGTTTGTAAAAAAATGGAGGTTTTAGATTTCTGAATTAATTCTTTTAAAACATCAAAATACATTTTTCCGCCCTTAATTAATTTCGCAGTGTTTAAATGTGTTGGTGGAAATGGAGCATGTGTTTTCATTTATTTAATGTATAATGTATCATAATATGCTTTCGCCATTCTATTGCTATCAAATTTGGGTATAATATCAATCATGCTTTTTTGGGTGATTTCAAACCATTTTTCACGATTTTCATAATACATTGGAATGACTTCGTTTTCTAATATTGTATATAGTTCTTCAGCATCTTTTTCGTCTTGTATAATATCAGGCAAACAGTTTTCACAAGCTTTAATTACAAAAGCATTTTCTTCATTTTTTGCAAATTCAGGAAACCAACCATCTTGAATCCCTAAATTAATAGCACCATTCATTGCAGCTGAAATCCCGCTTGTGCCAGATGCTTCGTGGCCTATGCGCGGTGTATTTAGCCAAATATCAGAACCTGATTTTAAACTTTTCGACAAACTAATTTCATAGCCAACAAGGATTGAGCAATTGTTGTAAGATTTACAGATGTTTACAATTTTATCAAATATGCCTATGCCAAAATAATCCATGGGATAAGGTTTTCCAGCCCAAATGATTTGTACAGGATATTTTTCATTATTAATGATTTTTAAAAACCGATCCATATTATTTAAAAGTAAATCTGCGCGTTTATAAGCGGCAAATCTTTTAGCAAAAATCAAAGTGCAAATATTTTCATCATAAATTTCTCCACTTTGATCGGCTACTATTTCAAACAATTTTCTTTTAGATTTTTTCTTTTCAATATCAAATTCGTGGTTGTCATTTTTTTCAATCGCTTTATATAAACAATCATTTTTCCAGAACTTAAAATTTTGTGCATTGGTTATAGCATGAATGGGACAAATATTGTTGTACTTTTCCCATATTGTCAATAGCTTTTTTTTATGCAATTCAGATACTGCATTTGCTTTTCCAGATAGCATTAATGCTACATAGGTGTGGTTAATATTAATTTTATCAATTGAGAAATTTGATGTTATAAAATCAATTGAGACACCACAGAAATAACTCATTTTTTCGAGTAATGCAATGCTCGATACTTTATTTGCCGCATCTTCAGCGGTGTGATTGGTATAAACCAATTTTTCTTTTACAGTTTTGATATCTTTAAATTTATTAAGCAGATAAAAGCCAATAGGAAGCGCATGCGATTCGTTCATGTGATAAATATCTGGCTCCCAATTTATTAAACTCAAAAATGTAGAACCTCCTGCTCCAAGTAGAATTGAGGCTGCTATTGATGTTTCTGGATTTGCATCGTATAATTTATGACTAATTGTTTTTGATAAATAATCATTTTCAGGCAAATCTGTTGAAAGAAAAAATATAGGTGCAGATTCAAACACATGAGAAGGCAAATAAAATACAGTTACCCATACTTCTTTATTGGAAATCGTAATTGTAAATTTAATCTTAGTGTCTATCAAAAAACCGTATTTTTTTTCTTCAAACAAAACATCCATGGTTTGATCCTGTTTTCTAGTTTGATTATAATACCCATACTTCCATAAAATGCCAATTCCTATAATATTTTGATTTAATTCGTAAGCGCTTTTCATAAATGAACCAGCTAAAAATCCCAAGCCACCAGCATAAGTTTTTAATGGTTGGTCTAACGCAAACTCCATACAGAAATAAGCAGTTTTTGTATTGTAATTTTCATCGATTTTATAATCATGCTTAAATGTAAATGCCATTGAACAAGTTTAATAAACAATGATGGTATTTTGTTGGTTTATAAATGGTTCATTTGTTTTAGGAATATATATCGTCAATAATCCATCTTTATATTTTGCACTAACAAATGCATAATCTGCATTGGGAGGAAGTTGTATACTACGTTTGTATTTATTGCATTCAAACTCGTGCATTGAAAAAGCTACAAAGTCTTTATTCGAATCTTTATGTATTACATGAACCGTTAGAATATCATCTTTAACCTCAATTAAAAAATCTTCGCGTTTCACACCAGGCACGGCCATTTCCAATATAATAGAGTGGTTGGATTCAATAAGATTAACCAATGGCTTTTTGATATGTTTGTTTTTATCTTTTGAAATTTCATTTTTGAATATTTCAGAATCCTTTTGAGGTACAAAACTACCTGGATAAACACCGATTTTTTCTACGATTTGATTGCCTTTTTTCATAATTAATTTTTTAGGTTCTTGTTTTAAAAATATCTTTTAATTGCTTTAATTTTTATGATTAATGTTTTTCTTTTTCTGTTTAATATCATCCTTTTATTTACTGGTTTTATTTTTATTTACAAAGAGGGATTTCCCTTTTTTATTTTAAAATCAAATTTTTATGTCAAAAAAAATATCTGCTTTTTATAATGATGAATTAAACGCTTGGTTGCACTCTATTTCATTTTATATGACAGAATTGTCTAACCTTTCTTATAGGTTAAAAGAAATAGTTGAAAGAAATTCTATTGTAGATATCGCATCAAAAGCTGATGTCCATCAATTAATTTTAGAAAATACCAGAAAGAAATTTGAAGAATTAAGAATTGTAATTTTTGATCAGAAAAAGTATCTGACGGATAATGAAATTTTAATGGCTGATAAATTAGTTACTAAATCAATCGAACAAAAGCAAAAAGAAATTACTATTTCGTTTAAAAAAATGGAGCAAGATCACATCAATGTTAAATTTCACTGCAACGAATTTTTAAACGAGATGCTTCGTAAATGAATATTTAATTAATTGAATTAAACGTTTAAACTAATTTCAATTTTTTACTTTTTTCTTTTATCAAAAAAAATCCCGTTTTCAATAAACGGGATTTTAAAATCATTGCCAATATTGATTTAGTCCTCGAATGCATATTCTGGCTCTTCTATAACCAGTTTGTTTTCTACAGTAATGACTCCAGGAGCTGACCATACTGCATTTTCTGCATCTTCACGTTCTGCAAACGACCTCACTTTGCCCCTCAGAATAACCCTGCTTCCAATAACTTCAGCTGTAACTTT
>CANFUJ010000094.1 GCA_947450165.1 Chitinophagaceae bacterium | reverse complement strand
TATTTGGCCGAAGATTTTTCTGATTTAACGATAACACCGAGTGCGCGCGCGGAGTGGGGGGTGTAGAGGTTGTAGGGGTTGAAAATTTTCAACCCTTACGTTCAAAAGGTTAACACCAAACCCCAAACACCAAACACCAAACCCCAAACCCCAAACCTCAAACCCCAAACCTCAAACCCCAAACCCCAAACCCCAAACAACAAACGTGTCCAACTCCTTTTTCCAATTCAAGCAATTTACCATTCACCAAGATCAGTGTGCCATGAAAGTATGCACCGACTCTTGCTTGTTTGGCGCTTGGATAAATGAATGGATTAAGAATGCTAACCCGAATATTTTAAAAGCCTTGGATATTGGTGCAGGAACGGGTTTATTGAGTTTAATGTTGGCGCAAAATTATGCATTCGAAATTGATGCTGTTGAAATTGATGCATCAGCTTTTAATCAAGCAAAACAAAATATAGTATCTACAAAATGGAATAATCAAATAGATATTCATCATACCTCAATGCAAGAGTTTATTCCAACAAAGAAATATGATTTCATTTTTTCCAACCCGCCTTTTTATGAAAACGATTTGAAATCGAACGACTCATCGAAGAATCTTGCCAAACATGATTGTGGTCTGTCTTTGGAAACTTTGATTTCTTTTATTGATAAAAACCTTTCTGATAATGGATTTGCTGCGTTGCTATTGCCTTTTCCCCGAAAAAAATATATCGAAGATTTATTAAAAGATTTTTCATTTTCAATTGTAACCCAAACACTCGTGAAACAATCGCTTAGCCATAATTATTTTCGAACGATGATTTTGTTTTCAAAACAAACAGCTATACCGCAAGAAAATGAAATAAATATTTATGAAGAACGAAACATATATTCTAATGCGTTTTTGCATTTGCTAAAGGAATATTATTTGCATTTGTAAATTCAAAAGTGAAAAATCAAAAATGAAATGCTGGCACCTCTTTTACTTTAATATAAAAATTAGGGTCTACCATAAAATTATACGCAGAAATATTTTCTACCTTAATCTGCTGCCATTCATTTGAAACCGTTAGCCATTTGTATTTCGAATGCGCATCAAATTTATATTTTACAGGCATGTTGAAATTGGATAGGGTATGACTGAATCTGTAATGCAATTGATTTGAATCAAAATAATATTCTAAAACAGGTATCTCAATCGTTCTCAAATATTGATCAAATATTTTTGAAAAATCAAATCCTGCGTTTTTACTGATGTAGTTTTCAATTTCTTTTGTGGTTACTGTTTTGTGATAAAATGCTTTGTTCAACCCTATTAATATTTCCCTGATTTTTTTATCGTTATTGATAACCTGCCGAATGGTATGAATCATATTTCCACCTTTATTATACATATCACCACTGCCTTCATTGTTTACACCATATTTTCCAATAATAGGTTTGTCGTTTTCGATAGTGTTTCTAAGTCCTTGTACATAAGTATTTGCTGCATTTTTCCCATAATAATATTCGGTAAATAAAGTTTCACTATAGTTTGTAAAACTTTCATGTATCCACATGTCTGCAATATCTTTTGAAGTGATGTTGTTGGCAAACCATTCGTGTCCACTTTCATGTACGATGATAAAATCCCATTTTAAACCCCAGCCTGTATTTGATAAATCATTGCCCAAATATCCGTTGGTAAATTTATTTCCATAAGCAATAGCACTCTGATGTTCCATGCCTAAATGAGGCGCTTCAACTAGCTTGTAGCCATCCTGATAAAAAGGGTATGGCCCAAACCAATACTCAAATGCTTTCATCATTCTTGTGGCGTCTATAAATTGACGTTTTGCTTTATCAAAGTGCTTTTCCAATACCCAATAATCCATATTCAAAGGGCCTTTTAATCCTTTATACACCTCAGAAAAATGTTTGTATTTACCTATGTAAGGTACAATGTTGTAATTATTGATCGGACTTTTGACCTGCCAAGTAAATGCCATTAAATCTTTGTCTATTTTTTTTTGTTCGATCAATCTTCCATTGCCAACACCTACTAAACTATCCGGAACAATGATGGTGAGTTTGCATCCATTTTCAGGTTCATCAGATTGAACATCTTTACATGGGTACCACACACTAGCACCTAATCCCTGGCAAGCAACGCTGATAAACGGATTATCAAATTCATCTTTTTTCCAAATCCAACCGCCATCCCAAGGAGGATTTACTGCTTCTCTTGGTTTCCCATGAAAATAACAAGTCAATTTTTTAATGTTGTTTTTTGATTGTTTGTTTATACCAACTTCTACCCAAAATACATTTCCATTTCTTTTAAAAGTGCAGGGTTGTTCATCAAAAAAAACACTATCTAATTCCATAGGTTGCTGCAAATCAATTTGGATAAATTGGATGCCACTATCTATCAACGTTATTATGTTTTTTCCTGATATTGTTTTGATTTCAATGTTGGGTGTAACGGTAATATCATAATGAACAACATCCCAATGTTGACGACCAATGCCAATCGAACCCCTTAAGGTATCCTGCTCCGTAAATTGAGCAAACCCAATTAAATGTATGAAACTAAATATCCAAACGAAGCTTATTTTTTTTATGCGATAGAATTGCATTGAGCTAAATTTTATTAAAAGTAATTGATTAAAAATAAAAAATAAAAATGCTAAATTATCGCGGTATTTTTTTTATTATTTGGTCAACAAAAAAAATATTTCAATCTATTTCATAATGAAGATAAAAATGGTTGAAACCATTACATATTGTCTTGAATTTTACAACCTACGGTTTAAACCGTGGGCTATAAAAATAATACCATTTTCACAACCGTTTCAACGGTTTCAAAGACTAAAAATATGAAACTTAAAAAATATTATCAATCCCCAAAAAGAATTAAGCCAACATTTAAGCTAGGGTTTTAACATTTCACAAAAAATAAAAAAGGCCACCATTTGGTAGCCTTTGATATTAAGAATAGGATGGATTAGTTTTTCAAGGAAAAATGCGTTTTTAAAAAACTTTATTTTATAATTTTTCTGATCATTTTGGTAGAAGATGTAGATACTTCTAGAATGTAATTTCCTCTTGGTAAATAATTCAAGTCTTTTAAAACAATAATATTATTCCCTTTTTCTACTTCAATATTTCTTCTCAAAACTTCTTTTCCTTCGAAAGAAATGAAACGAATAACTCCTGTTTCTTTTCTTGCACCCAACAATTCAATTTTTACATCTGAATAAAATGGGTTTGGATAAACATTAAATTGTTCGTTTGTATTCGTACCATTTATTTTTAATGCAATAATTTTTGAAAAAGTATATTTACCATCTTTATCAATGATTTTTAATCTGTAATAAATCACATTGAATAAACCATTGATTTCATCTTTGTATTCATATCTTTTTGTTAGTGATGTTGTGCCATTTCCTTCAACCTTACCTCTGTATTCAAAATGAACGCCATCATTACTTCTTTGTATTTCAAAATATGCATTGTCTGTTTCAGATTCAGTATTCCATTTTAAAAAACAGTTTTGTTTGTCGATTAATGAAGCTAAGAAACTAGTCATGTTTACTGGCATTGGAGCCCCTTCTTCTCCAATTACGGCGGTGCCATCATCGGTAAACAAATCGCCTTGAGCCGAATTGCCATAAATTCGAGCGGTGTTGATTACAGAACCTGGTATTTCATCCGCTTTTACTCTAAATCGAACGGCATAATTTCCTGCAGCACCCGCTTGTAAAATGCCGCCATTTGTTCCTGTTGCGCCCGTTCCAATAAAAAATTTCACGTAAGTTCTTTCTCCAACTATTCCTTTAAATGCTACATCATTATCAGCGGCATCTGTTTTAAATCCTGATGTTACACCTGGCGCATTGATAATTTCCAAACTGTTTGGAATATAGCGCACATTCAACGGTAATGAATCCACGATGTATGTATTGTAAGATGGTGCAATTCCTTGATTAGACCCCGATAATGTGTATGTCAATTCTTCTTTTGATTCGATAAAACCGTCGCCTGTTTGGTCTGTTACGGCTTTATCCAAAACAATGGTTGGATCTTTTACACGAATACAAAATGTAAAAATGCTTGGAAAATACATATCCGCTTCTGTTCCAAATTCTACATTTACACTTGTAGCGTTTGGTAAAATATCATATCCAGTTCCAACATTTACCTCATCGATATCAATGCCCATTTGATTGCTGTAATTGGGATTTTTTGTATTAACAAAACTACCGTTTCTGCTTATCGAACCGTTCCAGAAATTGGTTTCTGGATTAACGGCGTTAGATACTGATATGTTATTGATTTTAATGAAATCGCCTTCTCTGTTGGTAACGGTTGGTCCTAAATTGGCATCGCCTTCCCACGACATGGTTCCCATAACGGCTTCATTAGCAAGTAATGGTGTTGTAGGTACATTTAAGCCAGTTAATGTAATGCTTAAATAACTTGGTATTCCGCTGTTATAAACTTGTGCAAACCCATCATACAATCTGATGCTGTTGTAGGGTTGTGTTGGATTTTCGTACGCAACTACAATCACCCATCCACCAAAATAGCCACCGCTTGAAGCAATGCCAGTGGTAGCGGGTAAATCTGCTACAGTATATGTGCCACTTCCATTTGAATTGATAAAATTGGTGATGTCTACAAAAGATTGATAAACAATATCTGTAGTTGAAACCGCAAATTGATCTACGTTATTCGTAGGCGATACTACGTTTAAATATGAACCACTTGTCCCTTTTCTGATTTTAATTTTACGAAGCGTATCTGGGCTGGCTGAAACTGCAGAAGCGTCTAGTTTTCCACCCCAATATAATCTTGCAAATTTGATGCTGTTTGATCCTGAAGGAAGTATTAAATCTGCTGATGAGGAGTTTCTGGTTGATTGAAAATCATCTACATCAGTATATTGCATGTTGTTGTTATCATTGCCATGTTGTGCAAAACCAATTCCTCCAAATCCATTGTTTGGATCATTGGTTTCATTCATAAATGCCGTGTTTACGTTATTGTCGGCATTTACAAGATGTAAAATGGTATTCCCAAACATGGTTGTGCCACCGCGTAAGTTTTCAGAATACATTTGACCGAAATTTCTAATGGGATTTTGAGCAATGCTGTTGGCACAAAAGAATGCCATCAACATCATTAAAGTTGCATTTTTTCTTGTAAGCAGTATAAGCATTTTCTAAATTTAACAGTAATGAAAATGGCTCAAGGGATGTAAGGAATAAAAACAATCGTTCAACAGGATAATTGAAAAATATGCATGAAATTAAGCAAACAATTTGAAATTGCTGAAGAAATTCAAAGGTAGTGGAGTGATTTACGAATTATGGGTTAAAAGTAATAACCTAATTTTTAAAATGCAAGTATTTTTAAAATTATTTTTTAATTAAACGATCAAATGACTTTTTAAATTTTTCAACTTTAGGGCGAACCACCAATTGACAGTAAGGATTTGACCCATTGTTTTCAAAATAATCTTGATGATAATTTTCGGCTGGATAAAATATTGCTGCAGCAGAAATTTCAGTTACAATAGGGTTGTTGTAAATGCCTGATTGATCCAATTGAAATTTGTAAGTTTCTGCTTCTTTTTTTTGAATGTCATTATGATAAAAAATCACACTTCTGTATTGCGTGCCTACATCTCCACCTTGTCTGTTCAAAGTAGTTGGATCGTGCGTTTTCCAAAATACTTCCAATAAATCTGTAAAGCTGATGATATTGGGATTGAATTTGATTTGTAAACATTCGGCATGGCCTGTTGTGCCCGAGCAAACCGATTTATAATCAGGGTTTATCATTTCTCCACCACTATATCCACTTTCTACGCTAATTACACCATTTAATTTACTGAATACCGCTTCCGTACACCAAAAACATCCGTTTCCAAATGTTGCAACTTCTATTGTATCTGTTGAATTTATTAACTTGCCTTTCATTAATTGTGATTTTTATAAAATTAATAGTAATAATCAAACATAATTGAATTGAAATTGTTTTCAAATTAAAAAGTAAAAAAAAGAAAATCAAAAGTAAAAATTATCAATACACTCTTTTTTACTTTTTAATTTTTACTTTTCATTTAACATCATCCAATGAAATTTTTCCCGGAAAATACCCTTCAACAGCTTGAATTTGATAAGATAAAAGACTTAATCATTGCCCATTCGAGAAATGATTATGCAAAACATCGAATACAACAAATTCGCATCCATACTAAAAAAGATTTCATTGAACAAGATTTATTTCAAACCAATGAGTTTAAAATCATTTTAGACAGCGGCGTATATTTTCCCAACGATTTTAACCACAACATTAATAAAGAGCTAAAACTTTTATCGATTCCTGGTGCCATGCTTACCGGCGAACAGTTTTTATGGATTAGAAAATTATCAGATAATACTGCACAAATTTTCCGTTGGTTTGATGTAGAAAGACGCGAACAAAATCCGTATTTATCTAAAATTATTGCTGGCTCGTATTTTGAAAAGCAAATTCGTTTAATGATAGACGAAGTGCTGGATGAAATTGGCATGGTTAAAGACAACGCCAGTCAAGATCTGGCATCAATTCGCATGAATTTATACCGCAAGCGAAATGAACTGCGTAGGGTTTTTGATCGAATTGTGAGTAAGTTAAATAAGCTGGGTTATTTGGCAGACATCGAAGAGAGTTTTATGAATGGTCGTCGTGTATTGGCGGTTTTTGCCGAACAAAAAAGAATGATTAAAGGAATCCTCCATTCAGAAAGTGATAGCCGACGTACAAGTTTTATTGAACCTGAAGAAACCACGGGTTTAAATAACGATATCTTTTCTTTAGAAAATGAAGAGGCAAAAGAAGTCAACCGTATTCTTCGAAAATTAACCGAGCATTTATCAGCTTATGCGCCTTTATTATCTTCATATTTTCAAATCGCAGGAGAGTTTGAATTTGTTAGAGCAAAAGCAAAATTTGCCCAAGAAATTGGCGGACAGTTGCCATTGATTCAAGATAAAGCCATTTCGAAATTATTTCTGGCATATCATCCATTATTATATTTATACAATAAGCGTTTAGAAAAGCCCACGATTCCCGTTAACCTTACCCTTGATGAAAACCACAGGATTTTAGTAATCAGTGGACCAAATGCAGGTGGTAAAACGGTTACATTAAAAACGGTTGGCTTATTACAAATTATGTTTCAGTCTGGCTTATTGGTGCCCGTTAGTCCGGATAGCGAAATGGGTATTTTTAAACAAATGATGATTCATATTGGTGATACACAAAGCATCGAGTTTGAACTGAGTACTTATTCAGCGCATCTTACCCACATGAAGCATTTCATGGAAAATGCCAATGGTAAAACGATGTTTTTTATTGATGAGTTGGGAAGTGGGAGCGACCCCAATTTAGGCGGTGCTTTTGCTGAAGTGATTATGGAAGAGTTGGCTAAAAAACATGCAATGGGAATTGTTACTACGCATTACCTCAATTTAAAAGTAATGGCAAATAAAGTGGCGGGTGTGTTTAATGGCGCCATGCAATTCGATGAGAAAAACCTATTGCCCATGTACCAATTAAAAGTGGGCTCTCCGGGAAGTTCCTACACATTTTCAATTGCAGAAAGAATTGGACTCAGTAAACATTTAATTGAAAAAGCAAGAAAGCTCGTTAATGAAAATCATTTTCAATTGGATAAATTATTGAATTCTACAGAGCAGGATATGCAGGCCATTGAAAAAGAAAAAAAGCAACTCAAACAATTGCTTTCGGAAAACGAAAAGTTGAAAAAAGAAATGGAGCTTTTAATCAAAAAGGAAAAGCATCAACAAGAAGTAGAAAAATTAAAACTCTCCAATAAAATAGCCGAAGACAAACTGATTTATTTAAAAGATATGGAGCGCAAGTTGAAGGCGCTTATCATAGAATGGCGCAAATCTGAAAATAAAGATTCGGTTATAAAAATGATTCATACCACTTTAACTGGGCAAAAAGAAAAGTATCAAGCAGAAAAACAACAGAAAAAAATAAACGAGAAATTTTTAGAAACCGATGCTCAGGTAAAAGTTGGACACAAAGTAAAAATGAAACAAAACAAGCAAGTGGGTATAGTAAAAGAAATACGTGGAAAAAAAGCGTTACTCCAAGTTGGAGTAGTGCCCATGCTTGTTGCTATATCTGATTTAATTGTGGTAATGGATAAGCCCGTTGTTGATGAATCCTAGGGATTAAGATAATTTCTTAATCAAAAAAGATTCAATGGCATTACAAGGAATAAACATTGGCTTTTCAAAAATGGTTAAAGTCATTTCATTTCCTTCCACCAAATACTTTCCAGAAACTTTGTTGGACAATAAGCTCACATTGAAATCGCCAGAAACCAAGTCTCCATTAAATGTACCGCCTTGCGATTCTACCGCATCTTTCGCTTTGTTCATTATTTCTTCTGCCGAACCTTTGAACGGCACTTTAAATTCACATGTTGACATAATAGTATAGATTAAAATTCATTGATTACTTGATAAAGTGTATCTCTTTCAACCGCTTTTCTATTGGCTTGTTTTATTAAGGTGACCAATTCTTCGGTAGTCATTGTAGGCGTTTGTTCTTCACTTCCTGCCATAGAATATATTTTGGTAGAATCATCAATGGTTCCGTCAATATCATTTACCCCAAAAGATAAAGTAAGTTGTGCGTTTTGTCTGCCCAACATTGGCCAATACGCTTTAATGTGCGGAAAATTATCCAAATAAATTCTTGAGATAGCATATAGCCTCAAATCTTCGTTGGTGCTCGATTCGGGGATATGACTCATGTCGTTGTTTGCATTTCTAAACTTCAACGGTATGAATGTATTGAAGCCATTTGTTTTGTCTTGCAAATCTCTGAGTTTACGCATGTGGTCTATACGATGTTCGTATGTTTCCATGTGACCGTATAACATGGTTGCGTTGCTATGCATACCCAATTGATGCGCTGTTTCATGAATTTCAAGCCATCCTTCGCCAGATACTTTATCACCTGCAATAACTTTTCTAATATCTGGATGAAACAACTCCGCTCCGCCACCAGGCAATGATTGTAATCCAGCAGCTTTCAATTGTTCAAGCCCTTCTCTTGTGGTCAGTTTTGCTTTTCTGAACATGTAATCCAATTCCACAGCTGTAAAAGCTTTGATATGTAAATCAGGACGATGGTTTTTTATTTTAGAAATGAGTTCTATAAAATAAGCCATATTCATTTTCGGGTGAACACCACCCACGATATGTACTTCCGTAACGGGTTTCCCATCATAGCTTTTTACGATGTCCAACATTTGATCAATGCTCAATTCCCAACCTTCTTCTTTGTGTGCATACAACCTAGAGTAGGAGCAGAAAGCACAACTGAAAACGCAAACGTTGGTTGGTTCAATATGAAAATTCCGGTTGAAATAAGTGATATCGCCATGTTTTTGCTCACGAACATGATTGGCAAGAGCGCCTACAAAAGCTAAGGATCCATTTTCGAAAAGTTGTAAGCAATCCGCATCTGTGATCCTTTCATTTTGAAGCACTTTTTCTGCAATCTTGCTCAGTTCACTATTTTCTATAAATACTTTATTATAAAACGCACTATTTATCATATCCAATTTTTGGCAAAAATACAAGGATAAAAATGGAAACTTAATTTTAAAATGAGTTATTGCTTCGATTTTTTTTAATGGTATTAAATTTTTAACAAAAAAATATTATCTTGCTAATCAAGTTTAAAAGAAAAAAACCAATCATCCATGAACATTAAACAAAAATTAACCGTATTAAGTTTTCTACAATTTTTCATTTGGGGGTCGTGGTTAATATCAACAGGGGGTTATTTATTTTCATTAAAATTTACAGGCATTGAAATCGGTA
>CANFUJ010000093.1 GCA_947450165.1 Chitinophagaceae bacterium | reverse complement strand
TTGGCAGAATTTAATATGCCTCCGCCTTTTGCAGCAATTTCAGCATAACTCAATCCATTAATCTTATCAACAAATTCATTTTCTCTGCTTCCGGCAAACACCATGTGCGTATGACTATCGCACCAAGTTGGCAGTATAAATTGACCAGTTGCATCAATTTGATTTTTTGGCAAATTGGGTAATTCATCAGACAAATTAGTCATTGAGCCAAACTTTGTAATTACTCCATCTTCAATTAATAGAAAAGCATTTTCAATGATAGGCAATTTACTCAATTCAACACCTCGAAGTAATTTGTTTTCGCTTCTAACGTTTACCAGTCCTTTTATATTTAAAATAAGTGTTGTCATTTTTTATAATTTTTCCCAAATGGATTTGCTGAATGCATCCAAACTTGGGTCGCGTGCACCCATAAGCAATAATACACAATCGCTGGTTAAGTGTGGGCGCACTTTTTCTAAAAATTCGTTGCGGTTTTCAACAAAGAATGCTTGTTTGCCAGCATTTTTAATTTCTACAATCAAGTCATTGGCAGAGATATCTTTTACTGCTGAGCCACCCGCATAGAATATTTCACTCATCCAAATTTCATCTTCGGGACGCAATACTTGTACAAATTCATGAATGAAATCATTTTTTAAAAATCGCGTTGGGCCATAACCGTGAGGCTGAAACCAAGCAATTACTTTTGGGGCAATTTGCTGACAAGCATCAATAGACGCAGCGCATTTTACGGGATTATGTCCATAATCATCAATCACATAAACGCCATCTTTTTTACCCAACAATTGATGGCGCCGATGAATGCCTTCGTAATGAGCAATTCCTTTTGAACAAGTTTCGAGTGAAATCCCCAATTGAACAGCAACTGCAACAGCTGCCAAAGCATTTTCCATATTGTGTTTTCCAATGGTGTTTAATGCAAACGGCGTATCATTTATTGAAAAACGAATGGTCATCCCATTTTGTAAAAAATCAATTGAAACAAATCCTGCATTGGAATTAGGGTTACTAGAAAAATCATTGGCAACATCAGCAGATAACGAAGCCGCTAATTTATTGTTATGATTAACAATAAATAATGATTTCGTGTTTTTTTTGAAGGTAGAAAAAATAGAAATCAGTTCATCAATTTCTTGGTGATCTTTATCAATATTAAGCAATAGTCCTACTTCTGGAGTGTAACCAACAATCGAGCCATCACTTTCATCAGCTTCAATAATTAACCAATCGCCACTTCCAACGATGGCATTTCCTATTTTTCCTTTTTTGATGATGCTCACTAATCCAGCTCCGCTAATTACACTAGGATTGAAACCAGCATGCTCCATAATGTCGTACAACATCGCACTGGTGGTGCTTTTGCCCGATGTACCCCCTACTGCAATTGTTTTTTTGCTATTGGCAATTAACGCCAATAAAGCACTCCTTTTGATAATTGGAATAGACAATTGCTTTGCTTTTTGTACTTCATATACGCTGTCTTCAATTGCGGTTGAAACCACTACCAATTGTGTACTTTCATTAATACCATATCCATTTTGTAGAAAACATTTTATCCCTTCAATTTCCAATTTATCTCTGGTATCATTTAATTCTCCTTCAACAAAATATCTATCACTACCGCTCACTTGCTTTCCAATGCCGGCTAAATATTGCGCTATTGCACTCATGCCTGTTCCTGCAACACCTATAAAAAATACATTTTCAAAATCGTCAATAGATTGATACATTATTGGTTTTTTTATCAGCGAATTTACTTTTTACTTTTGATTTTTCACTTTTGACTTTTATATTACTTCCAACGCTTGAATTTCTTTATTATAATCATACTGAAGATCTTCGTGCATACCAGATATTTTTGTGCTTATTTTTTTTAGCAGCGATAAGTAAATATTTTTTAGTGCAACACTATTATTCAATTTCAATCCAGATTCTTGAATACATCTACATACATAAATCAACAAGGTTATTTCAGTGGTATCTATTCCACTATACTTTATAAATTTATTGGTAACTCGGATAATTTTTCGAAGGTTCTTTTTGGCGATGTAAACCGATTGAATGTTTAAAGTTTGAAACCCTTCGTCTATAACTTTTTTTGCAGAGTGGATATACGCATCTTCGTTTTGCTCTTCAAACAATAAATAAGTGAGTAATTCTTTATTTTCTTTTTTAAAACGAGCCAATTTTAAGCACAAATCAATTAGTTGTGTAGACGATTGTTCGAATAAAGCAGATTTAATTTCTTTTGAAGATGCAGCTTTCATTATTTTGAAAAAGTATTAAAGTGAAAATTCAAAAGTAAAAATTAGAAACTATATGCTTCCACTTTTTAAATTTTTAATTTTAACTTTTTAATTTTTATCTTGAAAGATAATGAAAACTAGAAAGAATAAATCAATTGAATGATTTTGATATTTTGGTTATAAGATTGCCATTTTGATAGAGTAAGGCTTGATAGTTTCCTTTTTCGTATTGATTTGCTGAAACGGAAAATGGTATTTTTTTTAGCTCGCCTTTGTTGCAATCAAATTTCACTTTGCTGGTATAAATTTTTCTACCATCTTTTGTTTCAAATGTCCCCGAATCCCATGATGAAGATTGTAAAACTTTTCCATTAGGTTGCACGATGACAACCATAACCTCACCAAAAGCATTTTGAGATAAATTATTTCGAACCAAAAACGAACCAGAAAAACGAAATAAGTTATCTGCCAAATCGGTTTCAGTTAGGTTTATGTCATCATTGGTTAAACCCACAATATTTAAATCAGAAATAGTAAGTACTCCTGAAGGATTTGGTTTTTCGGGAGTCTGTTTTTGTTCTGTTATTACTGTTTTAGCTTCTGTAATAACATCATTTCCAGAATCCTCCACTTTTGCTAATTTGTCAAGTAATATCCCAAGTCTTTTGTTCTCTTGTTGTATTGCTAAGTTTTGTCTTCTTAATTCGTCAACTTTACTTTGAAGCGTTCCTATTTTTTGTTGAGCTACAGATAATCCTTCAATGTCTGTTGGATTTGCTAACAGTGTAGCAATTTCGTCACGAAGATGATTAAATTCTGTAAGCTTGAAAGTAATATCTAGTTTTAAAGAATCTGCTTTTGATAATGCGAGATCTAGTGTATTTAGGTTGTTTAGTGCATTTATATACAATTGATTAAGTGAGTCTTTGGTTAATATTTTATTCCCCATTGAATCTACACCGATGGATGTTGGAGGTTTAGAATTTTTTTTACCGTAATTATAGCCCCATGTCCACAATAAAGCAAGTGAAACCGTAAGTAATAATAATGAAACAAAAATGAGTAGTATGGATTTGTAATCTTTCATAAAAGATTAATCGTTTTTATTTAATGAGCTTATTTATTTTCAGAAATGGTTTGATTAACAAAAGCACTAATCCAACCAACTTGTCCATTTTTTATGAAATAAAACTGTTTCTTTTCATAAACGCCTTCGAATTGGCGCATGATTTTTAATAGCAAGCCTATACCAGACATTAAAGCACGTTGATCAAAAACTTTGTTTACTTTTCTAATTTCGTTGCCAATGTATTTTTTGTCGAGGGTATTATCTTGAATGGTTTTTAAAATCGCAGAATCTGACAATGACAAATAATTTTTGAAAACACGTTCGCTTAAATTAACCACATCATCATATAATACGGGCACTACTTGATTTTCTGCAAGTTCGGGATACATTAAGTTAGCTGTGGCCCAAGCGATACCGCCACTAAATGCGATATTGTCACTCATATTATATGCACCGCTTACGTTAACAGCATAAGTAATTTCTTCTTCTGCCTGTCCAGAGAGAACGCGTTGCATTTGTTTGTTGAAATTTACTACAGTTCTATCATCATCCAATCTTTTATCCGTTGCATTAGATATACTTTTTGTACCCCAAGTCAATTGAAATAAACTGAAATTTTTTGTATTACCAGAAGGAAAATATCCTCCTTTGGTGTTACCACTTCCAATATCAATTAAAAAAGTGGTATATCTTTTTGATTCTGGAATGATGCCGAGATGTGATAATCTCGCTTCATCAATTACTTCTATTGGCTTAATAATTCTTTCTGGTTCATTAATCGCAATTTTGAAAGAATCAGACATATTGGTCAACCAAGTTGTTTTGTTTTCTCTTTCCGAAACCACTTTAACGCCACTACTAAAAACTACAAATATTTTTTCAGATGGAATTTGATAAGATTTATTTGCAAATGAATATAAACCGGTTAGACCTTTTAAAGTGGCTTGAAAAGATTCTTTTGAGAATGTAATAAAGTCTGTGTTTGTGGAAGTATCTTTTAAAATATTGAAATTTCCATTTTTTAAACCTGATCCTGTTACCTCGATTAAACTCATTTTTACGCCTTTGGAACCAATTTCTATACCTGCATAAACATTAGCTCCTTTGAATTTATGTTTAATACTCGTTTGAGCATGCAGATTTATTAATAAAAAAGTGCACGTAAGCGACAGGGTTATCTTACGGAAAAGTAGGTTGGTTAGCATGATTTTAATATATTTTCTTCGAAATCAAGGGCTAAGATAATATTTGAAATTTCAAATTCCACATTATTGGCCACAAATGTTTAAAAAAATATTAAAATGGAAAAAGTTGTAATTCTTCGAGCGATTAATGATACTAATCAAGTATTACTATTTTTTCTATCTTATCGTTCTGTTGAATTAAATCTATAATATCTAATCCATCAATAATTTTTCCGAAGCAAGTATGCACTCTATCTAGATGAATGGTGTTGTTTCTATTATGACAAATGAAAAATTGAGAACCGCCGGTATTGGGTCCGCGATGTGCCATTGATAGAACACCTTTATCATGGTATTGCTTATCACCTTTGGTTTCGCAAGGAATGCTATAACCTGGACCACCAGCACCAGTGCCATCAGGGCAACCGCCTTGAACTACAAAATTGGGGATTACTCTATGGAAACTCAAACCGTCGTAGTAACCAGATTTAATTAATTTAATAAAATTCCCAGCAGTAATTGGAGTAGCATCGTCATACAATTCGAATTTCAATATACCTTTTGATGTATGCATTTCACCTTGAGTTAATTTCATCTCAGTCATAAAATATTTTTTAAGTTTGAAAAATAGAAAGTAAAAATCCTAAACGAGTTCTTCAATAGTTGCATTAATATTTCTGTCGTTGATGGCATCGCAAAGTGGCTTTAAAAAATCGTAGCTATCTTTTTTTACAGAATATTTTCCTTTGTGATGAATAAGCATAGCGCATTGTTCTGCTTGTTCTTTAGAATGGCCGCAAATTTCAATAAGTGTATCAATCACCCATTGGAAAGTATTTACTTCATCATTCCAAACCAACAAAATACAAGGAGGTTCGGTAGCTGTAAGTGTATCGGAATCGAAAGATTCTTTTTCAAATGGATTATATGAAGAGTAGATTTTCATTTAGGAAACAAAAGTAAAACATAAACGTAAAAAAAAGAGAAAAAAAAATTTTTAAAATAATTTCATTTTTTTTTATTATAAATAATATTTCCCCTTATCTTCGCAGTCCAAAAACGGAAAGGGAGTTTAGCTCAGTTGGTTTAGAGCATCTGCCTTACAAGCAGAGGGTCACAGGTTCGACTCCTGTAACTCCCACAAAAACAGCCTCACTATAAAAAGTGAGGTTTTTTTATGCCTATAGCCCACGTTTATATTTTATTCTCTGCAAATAAAAACAAATTTTACATCGTATATACATCAGATGATTTACAAGAAAGAATTAGAAAGCACAATTCCAATCACAAAGGATTTACTGGAAATGTTAATGATTGGGTTTTGACTTATCCTGAAGCGTTTGAATTAAAAGCCGATGCTTTTGCACGTGAAAGAGAAATAAAAAAATGGAAATGTAGAAAGAAAATCGAAGAATTGATAAGGTCAAAATAGTTGGTTTAGAGCATCCCGATTTATATCGGGATGGTCAAGTTTTTAATTCTGTAACTCCCACAAAGGAAACCTCATCTTCAATATTCAATCCTTTTGTTAATCTTCTTCTTCACTCCCCTCTTTTAACATTTTCAACAGCTGTATTGAATTTTTAAAATTGTATGTTCAAAAATATTTTTCAAAACATTACAATATAAAATCAATTTCAATGCGTAAATCTATTTTAGTTCTAATCTCCATTTCATTGGCATTTTGTAATCATTCAAATGCTCAATTATTTAAGAAAAAGAAAAAAACTAAACTTTTAATCCAATCCTATTTGCCAGTTAATGACAGTTTATACTTTGGAAAATACGAGGTTTCAATATCTGATTATTTTGCTTTTATGGATGATTTAAAAGCCAACAAAAGATTGGATTTATTTGATAATTACATAATTGACACTTTGTTGTATAATAAAATCACTATTTATAGCAACAGCTACAAATCAATGTCATCAAATATTTTAAATTATCCTGTCAACAATATAAATCACGAATCTGCTATTGAATTTTGCAAATGGAAAACCAACCAATATAACAACAATCCAAAACGAAAATTTAATAAAGTGATTTTTAGATTGCCAACAGAAAAAGAATGGGAATATGCTGCTTTTGGTGGTAAAAGCAGTTGTGAATACCCATGGGGTGGCCCTTATCTAAGATCAAGAGATGGTAAATTATTGTGTAATTTTTTACGATTAACCTCAAAAGATATTACGTTTAATACTGTATTAAATAAATATGAGGTAGTTCTTGATGATCTTATTAATTACATTTATTACGATGGAATTGCAAACATTGATTCCTACTTTCCAAATGGTTATGGACTGTATAATATGAGTGGAAATGTAGCAGAGATGGTTGCCGAAAAAGGATTGGCAAAAGGTGGTGGATATAAAGATCCAGGTTACGATGTAAGAATTAAAAGCCAAAAATTTTATTCAAAAAAATCAGATGATATTGGTTTTAGAGTTTTAATGGTAGTTTTAGAAAAATAAAAATAAAACGTATTTTAAAAATTGACTTAATCCATTATTCAACTTTTTCATTGATTATTCCAAGACATTAAAAACACAAAAAAGAGGCTGTCCTTATCGAACAGCCTCTTTCTATAAATCTATTAGAATGTATTAATAGTTTCTAACTTTCATTTCAGTTCTTCTGTTTAAAGCACGTCCAGCTTCAGTTTTATTATCAGCAATTGGTTTTTCAGAACCAAATCCTTGTGCAACAATTCTTGAAGCATCAATTCCTTTATCCATTAAATATTTTTTCACAGACTCAGCTCTTTCTTGTGATAAAGTTTTGTTTCTTTCATCTCCACCAACATTATCACTATGTCCTTCAATATCAATATTCAATGAATTGTCTCCTTTTAATACAGCTACAAGTTCATTTAAAGATTTGAAAGAAGCAGGTAAAATTTTAGCACTTCCTAGAGCGTATTGAATTCTTTTTGCTGCATAATTTACTTTTTCAATAACCGCTTTTTCAATTTCAGGACAACCCATATTTGAAGCAAGTCCTGCTACAGAAGGGCATTTGTCATCTTCATCATTAACGCCATCTCCGTCAGTATCAGGAATTGGACAACCTTGATAACGAGCCAATCCTTTTACAGCAGCACATTTATCATTTTCATCATTGATACCATCTCCATCAGTATCAGGAACTGGGCAACCTTCATATTTTGAAGTACCAGCAACACTTGGACATTTGTCTTTTTCATCATTCAATCCATCTCCATCCGTATCCGGAATTGGACATCCTTGATATTTTTCGATACCAGCAACATCTGGACATTTATCAGATACGTCTAAAACGCCATCATTATCACGATCAACAACTGGTGGCGGTGGTGGAGGAACTACCACTTTTGGTTTTTCTTTTCCAATGTTTTGAACCAAACCGATAGAATAAGCAAGATTATCGTTTAAAACTTTTTTGCTTAAAGTAGCTTGATATTGTGTTTGAATCATCACTTTTGTATCGTGTTGGAAGTTAGCCATAAGTCCGATTCCACCTGGGAAATACGCACCCAATTTGTTGCTAAACGTTCCTAAACCTAAACCTGCAGTTACAAATGCATTGTATTTGTTTTCGGCATCAAATAAATAAGCATTAACAGTTGGTTCTAAAATAAAAGCGAATTGATTTAAATCAGTTGAATATGTTTTCCTGTCGATTCCAGCATAGTCGTGGAATAATAAAGTTGCTTTACCAGAAAAGTCTACGTTTTTGTAAACAGTTTTCCAATAAGAAAGAGAAAAACCTAGATCTTGTTTTTTGAAACCAGACAAAGTTTTAGGTGCTTTGTTGCTTCTCCATGCATTAATGGTAGAGAAATCAAGTGTATTAATGTGCATTCCCAACATGCTTCTTTCTTCACAAGCATGTTTTTCTTTTTTTTGCGAAAAAGAAATCAGTGTAATTAAAGTAAAACAACATAATAATGTTAGTTTTTGTTTCATAATTAATTGGTTTAAATTTTAGAATTTATTTCCTTTTAAGGTTTAGTATTTTGCAAATATATGGTATCTGTTAAACAAACAAATTGATTCAAAAAATAAAACGAACAATAATTTTTTTGAAATAAGTCATCAATAAAAATAATTAGACCAATCTAAATAGGAATTTTCAAAATAATCAACTTATATTTGCAATCCTAAATCCAGGTTCGGTAGCTCAGCTGGATAGAGCATCAGCCTTCTAAGCTGAGGGTCATTGGTTCGAATCCAATCCGAATCACAAAAAAGGTTTTACAGAGATGTAAGACCTTTTTTTATGCTTTCAACTTTTTGGGATGCACAAAAAGAAGGTTGTTGGTATTTGGGATAACAAAACTACCACACTTTAATTTTAAGCGTAGTAGTTTTAATAGAAATACTATACTAATTCTTCTTCGCGTTCAGGGATGATCTCAACCTCTCTTTTAGGTTTGATAATAGGTCTTTTTTCGGGCTCTAAATATGGAGGAAGAATTGGAGTTCTAACTTTTATTTTAATTAAATGACCTTCTGATTTTTTCTTTTTTGTAAATAGGTTGGATATTTTTTTTATGGCTTTTGATGCCTTAGATTCATTATCATCAATTGGTCTAAAACATTTTTCATTAAATAGTATAGTCTCATTTTCTTTAAAGCAATATTCTTTATTACATTTTTCACAGTTATAAAATAGTGATGAACCTTTTCCATTGTATGTTTTACCAATATCAAGCAAACTCATGCAGCATCCTGTTTCTATTGAGCTGATATTATAAACTTGATCAACTTCAATTACATTCTCTAACCAAGTATCATCATGATTATAAATAGCTATTCTGCATAAAGCAGCTACTTTTTGTCCAATTTTCCAATTCATTTTACCAATAGAATTTAATATTAATAAAGGTATCTATAAAAAAATATTGTTCAAATAAACGACAAAAATAGAATCATAAAAAATTATGGAACAAACAAAAAATACAATATTTTAATACTTAACCCAACTTATTCAATAATCTTTGGCGTTCTGCATCTTTCATGGCCTGATTGACTTTTTTTAATCCACCACCCATTTTTATCAACCCAACCGCAATTAAAAAAATACAGAAGAATACTTCTAATGCTGATATCCAATCCCATAAAAAAATGTAATTATTTTTCCACCAAATACCGGAAAACACATCAAGCATGGATTCTGCCTCTCCTTGTTCCTGTGCGGTGATTTGCTGAATGGCAGTTTGGTATTCAAATGAAGCAACATTCATTTTTTGAATTTCATCCAAACGGGTTTTCAAAGATTGCAAGGCTTCAAGATTCTTGTCGAAACTATTGTCTGGTGTTTTAAAAAATATTGCATTAAAATCCCCTTCAAAACCTTTGCCTTTGAATCCAGAAACAAACTTGTCTATATAAACTGCTTTTTGCTGGATTGTAGATGCCTTCTCTGCTAAATTCCAATATGATTCATAATCCCTTTCGTAATGATAAT
>CANFUJ010000092.1 GCA_947450165.1 Chitinophagaceae bacterium | reverse complement strand
TTTCTAAAAATCGTATTGTCGTTGCCACATGTTTAATCGCATGCCAAATTGAATAGCATTTGAATTTTCATTCGAGTTTGAACTAGCCACTTTCTGATTTCTAAATTGATAACTCAAATCAAAAAATAAGTTTTCTCGTAATTCATACGAAACATTAATCATGGCGTTTAAACAAGTTAATTTATCGCCAAAGCCAATACGGTAGCCATTTTCACCAACTCGGGTATTATAACTTCTAAAAATATTTCCACCAAAATTTTTCCCCGCAGAATCCAATCCTTTGTAATAGTAAATCATACGCGCATTCATTACCAATTTTGGGAATGGTTGATAACGAATAATACCAATACACTCCATAAAGTTTGCGCCCAAAGGATGAGCCAGTGGCTGATTGTAATGCGTGTAATTGTTGATGGTGTCGTTGTGCGAATACGTAAAAGGACGAACCCGATTCATTTCTAACTGAACATCAAGATTCTTCAAACCAAAAGCATTGATGTATTTCCCACCCAACTGCATTCCAAATTTATTCACCCAATTGGTTGGCTCGTTTTTTATTTTTGAAAGAATAAACTCATCCAATAACAATTGTCCATATACCTGAAAACGCTTTTTTACATTGGCTTTAAAATCAATGCCTGCCAATGCATTATCTGGGCTGCCAATAGTACTTTCAATATGTCTGTAAAAAATAATTGGATTGAGGTATTGAAATTCAAAGTGATCTTTTCTGCCAAACATTACCCCTTCAAAAAGCCCGATGTTCAACCATTTGGTAGCATTGAAACTTAAATGATGCATCGCGGCATATTTTCTTTTCAACAATGAATCGCCTTCTTTTGTAAACTGAGGCGTTAATTCCATAAATAAGTTCTGATAATTGAATTTCCAGATGGTAGTGTTGATTTTTGCAAAAAGATAGCTGTTGCTCCAATCACTTAAAAATAAACTACGGTATCCATTTCCAATAAAATTTTTATCATAACCAAATTGGAAGTCGATGTATTTGGTGGCATTAAAAGTTACGTATCCTCTTCCATCAAAATAATCATTAGCAGAGGAATCTTTTTTAAATATTTTATAAAACCCAACACCCGGAACTGCCCTTAGTTGACGAACTTGGTCTTGAAAAAATTCGGGGCCGCGTTCTTGATTGTCCATAATTGTAGAAGAAAACCCGATTTTATTGGCAATTTTACCACGGAGCGTAATGCCTCTTGTATTTAAATAAAGTGTTTTATCATATCCCATTTCCTTTCCTGCTCTAAAGCTTAAAACGGGATTTACGGATAAAAAGAAATCTTTTGTATTTACCGAATAAAAATTACAAGGGGTAGTGTAAAAATACTTTAAAACAGGATGTTGACTTCTATAATATATTTCTTTTTCGCCAATCCATTCAATATTGTTTTTAAAAATTGCTTCTTGTTCAGGATAGGCCAATAGTAATTTCATTTCATTTGAATCAGAAATGGTCAATTGTTGAATCAGTTTTTTTCTGCTAAATGGCTTTATTCCGGCAAACAAAATATTAGATACATTTCCTTTTAAAATCTCTGTTCTGTCTATATAATTGTACTCATCAGAACCCTGAGGTAAAAATGTAGATTGTGCAATAGTTTGCAAGGGTAAAATAAAAATCAAAAATTTGAAAAAGCTTTTAATAATTTGCATCTGGAAATTCATTTAATCAACAAGATAATTAAGTTATGCAAAAATACCTTTTTAAAGATATAACCTTAGTAAATGAAGGCGTTATAAAAACGATGGATGTTTTAATTGAGGGAGAGCGCATTGAAAGAATAGATCCACAAATTTCTGTAAAAGGAAAATGTGAAGAGATTATAGGCGTTGGAAAACATTTATTACCAGGTGTAATTGATGATCAAGTACATTTTAGAGAACCCGGACTTACCCATAAAGCCACTATTGAAACAGAAAGCAAAGCTGCTGTTGCGGGTGGCGTAACCAGTTTTATGGAAATGCCCAATACTATTCCAAATGCATTAACGATTGATTTACTGGAACAGAAATATCAAATTGCGGCAAATACTTCAGCGGCCAATTATTCATTTTTTATGGGCGTGAGTAATGATAATGCGGAGGAGGTGTTGAAATTAAATAAAATTAAAAATGACTATTGCGGTGTAAAAATATTTATGGGTAGCAGCACAGGGAATATGCTTGTAGATAATTTTAATACACTAGAAAAAATATTTAGTGAATCGGAAATGTTGATTGCTACGCATTGTGAAGATGAAACGATTGTTAGAAAAAACTATAACCAATTAAAATCAATCAAATCAAAGCTTTCGCCTGCTGATCATGCATTCATACGTGATGAAGATGCCTGTTATGAATCATCTTTGAGAGCAGTAAAAATGGCACAGAAATACAATAGCCGTTTGCATATTCTGCACATCACAACTGAAAAAGAACTGCAACTTTTTGGCAACATGATGCCTTTGAAAGAAAAAAGAATTACGGCAGAAGTTTGTGTTCATCATTTACATTTTACTGCCGATGATTATGAAAAATTGGGCTATCAAATAAAATGCAATCCAGCCATAAAAGCTGCTCACAATAAATCTGCTTTGTGGAAAGCTTTGTTGGATGATAGATTGGATATAATTGCTACAGACCATGCACCACATACGATGGAAGATAAGCAAGGTCCATACGAACATGCACATTCAGGTCTTCCACTGGTACAACATGCGTTACAAATGATGCTGATGTATGTGAAAGACGGGAAAATAAGTATTGAAAAAGTAGTTGAAAAAATGAGTCATGCTGTTGCGGATTGTTTTGGCATTCAGGAACGTGGATATATTCGTGAAGGATATTTTGCGGATTTGGTGATGGTGGATTTGAACAAGCCATACACGGTTGCCGAAAATAATATTATGTACAAATGTGGCTGGAGTCCACTCATGGGCGTAGCATTTCCATCTAGCATAATACAAACAATGGTAAGTGGAAATATTGTTTTTAATGATGGAAAAATTGTAGATGCGCCAAAAGGAAAGCGCATGACATTTGATAGAAAATAATGCATGGAAATAGATAAAACCACATTAAATGATTTAAATATTTTCAATGGCGAAAATAACCTCTCGCTATTTGGAAAAATCAACTTCACCAACACCACTAACGGTGAAGATCAGTTGAAGTTTTTTCTATCAACGCCGTTAAAAAGTATAGAAGAAATTAAATCTGTTCAGGATACGATAAAATATATCATCCCGTTTATAAATTCTTGGCCAACTGAAATCAGCAATGGAACCATAAAAGTCATTGAGCGATTTTACGATTCAAATTTAAATGCCATACCAGAGAGGGTTTCGTTTTATCATGCGAAACTATTTTCGTTTTTACAAAAGTCAGATTATTCATTATTGAAGTTTTCGGTAAATCATTGCTTTGATTTTATAAAAGGATTAAAGTCGATTTTGCATTTACTTTCCAATTCGGAAACGCCAATTGTACTTAAAAATGTTTTAGCCGATATTGAAAAATTAACCCAAAAAAAATCTTTAGAAATTATTGATAAAACCGAAAACGCTAATCAGCTGAATGTTCAAGAGATTATTCAGCTTGGTTATTTTTTTCGCAATCAATTTAAATCAAGCTTGTTGGATTTGCTAAAGATTCATGCAAAAATTGATGCTTGGTTTGGAATGGCAAAATCTGTTCATGAACTTCAATTGACTTTCCCTGTTTTTGTAGAAAGTGAGCGACCGTTTTTTAATGCAAAAGGATTGTTTCATTTGATATTAAACAATCCAACACCTTATGATTTTAATTTAGACCAGCAAAAGCATTTTTTATTTTTGACGGGCGCCAACATGGCTGGTAAAAGCACCTTCATTAAATCTGTTGGATCAGCTGTTTTTTTAGCGCATACTGGAATGGCGGTCCCTGCTCAAAACATGGAATTGTCTTTTTTTGATGGCATGCTAAGCAACATCAACATCATGGACGATCTCTCAAAAGGAGAAAGTTATTTTTATAACGAAGTACAACGAATTAAATCTACCATTCATAAAATTAATGATGGCAGAAAATGGTTGATTTTGATAGACGAACTTTTTAAAGGTACCAATGTAGAAGATGCGATGAAATGCAGTACCATTGTAATTGAAGGACTTGTAAAAATTCCAAATGTATTATGCATTTTGTCCACACATTTATATGAAATCAGTGAGTCACTAAAAACACAGAATGCCATAAAATTCAATTATTTTGAAACATCTTTTGTAGATGATCAATTTCAATTTAGTTATACATTAAAAGATGGGGTTAGCAATGACCGTCTTGGTTATTTAATTCTAAAAAAAGAAGGGGTGATTCAAATGCTTGAAGATTTAAGTAATAAATAATTTCTTTTTACAACACCTTTTTTCCAACAAGAATTTCTTGTTTTTTTCTTTCTAAGATTTGATGTTTTTACTTTTCTTTTTGAAATGAAATATTTCAAATTTGGGCATGCTAGTAAAAACATTTGGAATGGCCGTATATGGTGTAGAAGCCAAAACAATTTCAGTAGAAATAGATGTCAATAATCAGGGTAAAAATTATTACATCGTTGGGTTGCCCGACAATGCGATTAAAGAAAGTTTGCATCGGGTAGAAAGTGCGATTAAAAGCAATCAGTTTTACATGCCACGCACTAAACTGCTGGTAAATTTAGCACCTGCCGACATTAAAAAATCGGGTACTGCTTTTGACTTACCCATTGCCATTGGGACTTTGGCTGCAACCGAACAAATTCTAGACCCAGAAAAAATGTCGCGTTATGTAATCATGGGTGAGTTAAGTTTAGATGGAGCCGTAAAGCCCATTAAAGGTGCACTTCCCATTGCCATCCAAACAAAAAAAGAACAGTTTGACGGATTGATTTTACCCTTATCCAATGCCAATGAAGCCGCAATGGTGGATGATTTAAAAGTTATAGGTGTAGGCACAATGAAAGATGTAGTTGAGTTTTTAAATGAAACAAAACACATCGAACCCACTCAAGTAAATATCGCTGAAGTTTTTTCAAAGGCACAAACCAACTATGAAATTGATTTTGCAGATGTAAAAGGTCAGATGAATATTAAACGGGCGTTAGAAATTGCGGCTGCTGGTGGCCACAATGCAATTTTGATTGGTCCGCCGGGCGCAGGGAAAACCATGTTGGCGAAAAGATTGCCCACCATCTTACCACCATTAACCTTAGAAGAGGCATTAGAAACGACAAAGATTCACAGTGTTGCGGGAAAATTGCCCGAGCATTCCACCATAATAAGTCGAAGGCCATTTAGAAGTCCACATCATACGATATCAGATGTTGCCTTAGTAGGTGGAGGCGGAAATCCTCAACCAGGAGAAATATCATTAGCACATCATGGGGTTTTGTTTTTGGATGAGTTGCCCGAATTTAAAAGAACCGTACTTGAAGTGATGCGACAACCAATGGAAGAAAGAAGGGTAACCATATCGCGTGCAAAAATAGCATTGGATTTTCCAGCAAACTTTATGCTCATAGCAAGTATGAATCCTTGTCCTTGTGGCTATTTCAATCATCCCGAAAAAGCGTGTTCTTGTCCGCCAGGCATGGTGCAGAAATATTTGAATAAAGTATCTGGTCCATTATTGGATAGAATCGATCTCCATGTGGAAGTAACACCCGTAGCGTATGAAGAATTATCTACCACAACAGAACGATATGAAAAAAGTGAAACCATTCGGGAGCGTGTAATATCCGCAAGAACCATACAGGCAAAGCGTTACGAGAACAATACTGATGTATATGCTAATGCGCAAATGAGCAGTAAAATGCTAAAAGAAATTTGTGTAATTGATGAAGCTTCTAAGCAACTTTTGAAAAAAGCAATGGAACGGTTAAACTTATCGGCGCGGGCTTATGATAGGATTTTAAAAGTGAGTAAAACCATAGCAGATTTGGCAAATTCGGAACAAATTAAAACAGAGCATTTGGCAGAGGCCATACAGTATAGGAGTTTAGATAGGGAAAATTGGGGTGGGTAGGTGTTTAATTAAAAAGTAAAAATTCAAAATTAAAAAAATGAAATTCAACAGTTTGATTTTAATATAAAAACTAATTTTCCAAGCTAGACGATTTAAAACAACGTCAATCATAAAAACAATTAAACCACTTCGAATAATTTAACCGAAATTGCGCCCTTAATTACAACGATTCGTTTTTAAGAAAGAAATCTACACACATGAAATACCCATAAGAGAAAGCCTCTTACCAACTGGGGATGAGTATCAAGGGTATAACATGTGACCAAAATAAAACAATAATACACACATGAAAATTTTACTCCATTATTTAAAGCCATTAAAATGGCTGGTTGCACTTACATTAGTTTTAGCAAGTATAAACATTGGTTTTTCTTTAATTGATCCGATTTTATTGGGAAAGCTGGTTAATCTTGCTGGAGATTTTCAAAATAAATCAAATCATTTCGATAGCAACAGTTTCTTTTGGGGCTATGATCATATAGCAAGAAAAGGGAATCCATATTTACAAATGGGCGTTTTTTATATTTTATTATTCTCGATTTCTGTGGCAATGGTGAGCAGAATCGCAAAAGCTTTTCAAGATTATTTTTTAAACCTCATCATTCAAAAATTTGGCGCAAAAGTTTTTACAGATGGGTTACAACATGCCATGAAATTGCCTTATCAAGAATTCGAAGATCAACGCAGTGGCGAAACTTTATCTATTTTAACTAAAGTGAGATCTGATGTAGAAAAATTCATGATTAATTTCATCAACATACTTTTTGGCATCATCATAGGCATTGTTTTCGTTTTTGTGTATGCAGCCATTTTTATCAACTGGCGAATTCCGGTTGCCTATTTAATTGGCATTGGTGTACTTACTTTAATCACCAATAAGCTTTCCAAAAAAATAAAATCAATTCAAAAAAATATTGTTGGTGAAACAACGGCGCTTGCTGGTTCTACAACAGAATCGTTAAGAAATATAGAGTTGGTAAAAAGTTTAGGACTTACCAATCAAGAAGTTGAAAGATTAAATAAAAACACCTACAAAATCCTTGGACTTGAATTAAAAAAAGTAAAAAGAATTCGAAGCATCAGTTTTGTTCAGGGTACATTGGTAAATACATTGAGACAAGTGATTTTATTTATTTTGATGTGGTTGATTTTTAGAGATGAAATGGATGCCGGGCAATTGGTAACCATGCAAATATTTTCATTTTTTGTGTTTGGTCCTTTACAAGAAATTGGAAACATTTTATTGTCATATCGCGAAGCAGAAGCGTCATTAAATAATTTCGATAAGTTGATGAAGAAAGCGCCAGAATCAGAACCATTGAACCCTAAAAAGTTAGGCCCAGTGGAAACGCTTTCTTTTAATACTGTTGGTTTTAAACACCAATCTGCTTCACATAAAGCCATTGATGGAATTAGTTTTGATGTGAAGCTTGGTGAAACAATTGCATTTGTTGGTCCGAGTGGTAGTGGAAAATCCACTTTGATGAAATTGCTTGTAGGATTATACAGACCAGCAGAAGGCCAGATTTTATATAACGGCATGAACGAAACTGAAATCCTATTTGACGATTTGAGAAATCAAATTGGTTTTGTAACGCAAGATACAAATCTATTTAGTGGAAGCATCCGCGAGAATTTAATGTTTGTAAATCCTGCGGCTACTGAAAATGATTTGAACGAAGCGCTAAGAAAAGCTTCATGTACCAATTTATTGTCAAGAGCAGAAAAAGGGTTGGATACCATGATTGGAGAAGGCGGACTAAAATTAAGTGGTGGAGAAAAGCAGCGTATATCAATCGCCCGCGCATTGTTAAGAAAACCGAGGGTGTTGATTTTTGATGAAGCTACATCAGCGTTAGATTCATTAACAGAAGAAGAAATAACAAATACCATTATTGACATTTCCACAGCGAAAGATCAAATTACGGTATTGATAGCGCATCGTTTAAGTACCATTATGCACGCAGATCGAATTTATGTTTTGGAAAAAGGCGATGTCGTGGAAACAGGAACCCATCAGAAATTAATAGAAGATAAAGGGCTCTATTATGCCATGTGGCGTCAACAAATTGGAGAAAGAAAGAAAATCTCAAATCAATAATTTTATTTGTGTAACATAAGTAACAATTGGCTGTCTCTAATAAATTTTAAATTTGCCCAATGGAAAATACAAATCATTCAACACCAAATTATTTCCTTAGTATTTTTAAAATGCGTTGCCCAAGATGCAGAAAAGGTAAAATGTTTAAAGATGCCAATCCTTACAGAAAATTATCTTTAAAACACATTTTTGAGATGTACGACAATTGTCCAGTTTGCGATCAGAAATATGACATGGAACCTGGCTTTTGGTACGGAACAGGTTATGTGAGTTATGCGCTTGCAGTGGCTATTTCTACAAGTACATTCGTGGCTTGGTGGGTGTTGGTTGGCATTTCTACAGAAGACAATCGAATATTTTATTGGCTCGGTACAAATACCGTTGCACTTATTGTTTTACAACCCTGGATGATGCGATTAAGCAGGGTAATTTATATGCGATTTTTTGTTGGGTATGATAAAGACTACAAACAACACAAGCCAAAGGAATTTGAATAATTAGAAGTGTTTTAAATCTTAAAACTCAACGGCACCAAAATCTTCAAACCAAAATTTCGCCCAACATTAAATACCCCGTTTCTACCAGTTGCAAGATTAATAGGCGCATATTTTAAACGGCTTAAATGATTTTGAAATGCAACGTTTCCAATGTTGCTTGCCGTAAAATAAAGTGCAAATAATTTATTGTTTTTTTCAGAAAATACTTCTGTTCCCAATCCTGTATTTATTAACGTATATCCATTGGTGGTGGTTTCTGTATTATAGGCCGTAAATGGATTTGATTGTTTGAAGGTGTTATCTATTTCTAACTTAATGTAGTTGTTTCTAAAATGAGTATTTAATTTTTTAAAATCGGCTCTAAACTCGGTTAGTAATTTTGGCGCTGGTATAAACGGCAGATTTTTACTTCCTTCAATGGCATTTTTAAATATGCCTGAAACATAAGAAAATGTATTTTCAATATGTAACCAATCCAACGGATGCGGATGAATATCTAGTGTAAATTCAATACCCGAAAGATTTACTTTCTGTTGGTCAAATTTAAAAGCTTGAAGCATATTTCCTTCTACTTCAATCAAAGAATCCGTTCCAGCATTATTTTGCAATTTTCTGTAAAAAATAAAATTATTAAATTGGTTAAAATAGCCCGCCAAATTAAAAGAAAAATGATCCTCATTAAATTCAATGGCTACATCGGATTGTGTACTTATTTCACTGGTTAAATTTTTATCACCATACTCGAATCTCAACGTGCCTTCATGTGCGCCGTTTGATGAAAGTTCAGAAATACTTGGTGCCCTGAAAGCTCTTGCCAAATTGATTTTCAAGTTTATTTTACTGCTAATTGGGTATGCAATTCCTATGCTTCCTGAAACGTTAGAAAAACTTTTTTGAATGGAGTCGCCAATTTTTGCTCCATCTCGAATAATTTGATTGGCATTAATGTTCCGATTGTCGAACCGAACACCACCACTAAAATTTATTTTTTTGATTTCTTTTTGTGTGTAAAGAAAAACACCAACATCATTCAAAGTATAATCTGGAATTAATTGTTCAATTCCTTTGTTTGTATTTTGCTGATTCATTCCATTTAATCCTATCGAATTTTTCCAACCCTTTCTTTCCTTAAAATGAAATTGAGATGCATAGGTCAATGTTTTCAAATCAAAAAATAAAGCACGTTCATTTACATTATCTGGATTACCAAATTCTTCACGCTGATTTTGTTGTAAACCAATATTTAAAGTAAGGTGATTATTGCCCAATTTGATGTTGTTGTCAGAAGCTAATTTTACATGCCTAATGTGTTGGTAAGGCATAAATGGATTCGAACTTAAAAAATCAGCTTGTGTTGGTGTGGCTTCAATTCCGCCTGGTAAAAGATGTATAAAATTACCTGAACTGTCACGATCTCCTTCTACCAAACCTGCTGATAAATCAAAATTGCTAAATAATAAATGACTAAAACCCCAACCACCATTATAACCGATGTATCCCCCATAATTTTGCTCATTAAATTTCGAGTTAAACACATATCCATCATATTTATTT
>CANFUJ010000091.1 GCA_947450165.1 Chitinophagaceae bacterium | reverse complement strand
GGAAATGTAAATATTGACCATCAATATTATCTTACGCCTGCGAACCAACGTTATGAAGCATTAAAAAGATTGATTGATTTTAATCCAGGTATGTATGGTATTATCTTCACCAGAACAAAAATAGATGCACAAGAAATTTCAGAGCGTTTATCAAAAGCTGGCTACGAAATTGAAGCACTACATGGTGATTTAACCCAACAACAAAGAGATAGAGTAATGGGACGTTTCCGTTCCAAAGCTTTACAATTACTAATCGCTACAGACGTGGCTGCAAGAGGTATCGATGTTGATGGCATTACACATGTAATCAATTACGAATTACCGGATGATATTGAGGTTTACACACATAGAAGCGGTCGTACTGCCCGTGCCGGGAAAAGCGGAATCTGTTTATCCATTTGCCATACACGCGAAACATTCAAAATTCGACAATTGGAAAAAATGATTAACTCACAATTCCATAAAACAGATATTCCAAGTGGTAAAGACGTTTGCAGAAAACAGTTCTTTCATTTCATGGATAAACTGATTCAAACAGATATTTCACATGGTGATTATGAAACTTATTTGCCAGATTTAATGCAGAAATTTGAAAACGTTACAAAAGAAGAAGTTTTGCAAAGAGTAGCTGCACTTGAGTTTGATCATTTTTTAAAGTATTATGAAAATGCAGAAGATTTAAATGTAAGACTTGACAGTAGAGGCAGACGTGATGATAATGGCAGATCTAGTTCTCAATCAGATAATGGCAGCAGAAGTGAAAGAACGTTTAATAGAAGAGACAATGGATATACCAGATTATTTATCAATCTTGGTACAAAAGATGGTTTTTACAAAGCAAGTTTCCTACAATTTATTTTAGATGAAAGCAATCTAAAAAAAGAAACACTTGGCAAAATTGACATGCGTGAAATGAACAGCTGGATTGAAATTGATAAAGCTGAAGCGGGACGAATGATTAAAGCGATTGATGGCAAAAAACACAACAATAGAATCATCAGAATGAACGAAGCGGATGGTGGTTTTAAAAGACCTTCAGATGAAGGAAGACGTTCTTCTGGAGATGAAGGTGGTAGAAAAAGAACCTACGGCCCGCCAAGAGAGCGCAGATATTAATTAGAAAAATTTATACCAATTCCAATAACGTTATCTCGGGCAGAATCCCTACTCTGCCCGGGTAACCTAGGAATCCAAATCCACGATTTACATACAACTTCTTCCCTTCGTGCTCATATAAGCCAGCCCACTCTTGATATAAATATTTTATCGGACTCCATTTTATTCCTGGCAACTCTACCCCAAATTGCATTCCATGTGTATGACCTGAAAGCATTAAATCAATGTCTTTATAATCCTTGCGTACTTGCGCTTTCCAGTGGCTTGGATCATGACTCATTAAAATTTTAAAGGGATGTTTTTCTGCACCCGCATAAGCCAAATCCATTCGACCATATTTAGGGAACCTTGCTTTTGCACCCCAGTTTTCAATGCCTAAAATGGCAATCGTTTCGTTATTTTTTTCAATAACCACATGCTCATTTAAAAGCAGTCGCCAACCCATTTCTTGATGCACATTTTTAAGGTTTTCAAGATTCTGTTCCTTAGACAACCCATCTATTGGCCATTGCACATAATCACCATAATCATGATTCCCAAGAATGGAGTACACCCCCATCGGTGCTTTTAATTTTGAAAAAATAGGCTTGTACGAATTCATTTCGGAGGCCATATCATTTACCAAATCACCGGTAAATAAAATCAAATCAGCTTCGTGTTCTAATATTTTCTGAATGCCAAGTTCAACCGCTTTCGTATCCGTAAAACTTCCCGAATGAATATCACTAATATGGATAATTTTCAACCCTTTGAAAGATGCAGGTAGATTATCGAATTTGATTTTTTGTTTAACGAGTTGATACCGATACTTATTCCCAAACCCATACAACAATACCCCAAAAATACCCGAACCAAAGCCTAAGCCAACCCAACTTAAAAAAGCAGAACGAGAAATATTAACTGCAACATCAGCATCTCCTGATGTAATTTGACTTTTTTGAGCAAAAAAGGTCATGGTTATCCATTGAATCAACCGCCTTATATCATCTACTAAAAAAAATAATGAGCCACATATTTTTGCTATAAGCAATCCAACAGCAATTGAAAAAATATAAATCTTTACCACTTTAGGGAATATCTGTATTCCTGAAAAAATCATCAAAAAACTCAAAACTGAATACACGGTTAAACTCCAGTAAACAATGTGTAAAATGGTTTTGTTTCGCGCTGAATTTTCGGCTGAAAGGTATTTTACAGATTGAAAAACATATAAATCAAGCAATAAAATAAAGCTGAAGAAAATCAACATCCCTAGTGGTGATCGCATAAAAAATTTATTTACCCTAAAACGTTAGGAATGCTTGAATTTGACTTTTTATTGCGTCAAGTGTATTTTCATCTGTTAAAACCCCATCAACATTATTTAATTTATCCACCATACTGATGGGTAGTCGATTGGGATGAACAGTCATTTTCATATGCATTAAAGAGCCCGTTAAGTGTTCCATTCCCCTTAAGTTGCCCGCACGACCAGACGCAACGCCAGTTAACAATGCTTTTTTGTTGTGAAAACATTTACTTACGTCCGAATTGTCAATCATCAATTTTAAAATTCCAGGAAAAGAACCATTGTATTCTGGAAAAACAAAAATGAACTTTTGGGCTGGAATGAGAAATTCTTTCTCAACGTGTTCAAAATCAGCGTTTCTGGTGTGTACAATATGTGTTTCAAGCGATAAAAGTTTACAATCGACTTGTAGATCATTTAAAATTTGAAAATAAGCTTTAGCTACTTTATGTGTGTTACTCCCTGGCCTGTTTGTGCCAGAAACGATTGTTATCATATGGAAAGTTTTATTTTAGTATTATTAAGTGTATTAACAAAATTATGTTCAAATTGTTTTTTAAAGAATTTTAGTTTAAAACTTTATAAACGGAAGACGGAAAAAAAACCGATTTTTGCGTAAATAACAATAGAAATATTTAATATGGCAAAAATAATTGGAGTATCTAATCAAAAAGGAGGGGTTGGCAAAACTACGACTGCGATTAATTTAGCAGCAAGTTTAGCCATTCTGGAATACAGAACTTTATTGGTTGATGCAGATCCTCAGGCAAATAGTACAACAGGCGTTGGTTTTGATCTGCAAAACATTACAAAGAGTTTATACGACTGCATGGTAAATGAAGCAGAAGGTAAAGCATCTGTTTTAAAAACAAGCATTCCATATTTAGATTTATTGCCATCTCATATTGATTTAGTAGGCGCCGAAATCGAAATGATTAATTATCCCAATCGCGAATCTGTATTAAAAAAGATTTTAGAACCAATGGCAGATGATTATGATTTCATGATTATTGATTGCTCTCCATCACTTGGATTAATTACGGTAAATGCTTTAACTGCATCGGACAGTGTGGTCATTCCTGTTCAAACAGAATTCTTTGCTTTGGAAGGATTGGGCAAACTTTTAAACACCGTTAAAATTGTACAAAACAGATTAAATCCTGAATTAAAAATAGAAGGCATTTTGATGACCATGTATGATGGCAGATTAAGATTGAGCAACCAAGTTGTAAGCGAGGTTAGACGACATTTTGAAGAAATGGTTTTCAGCAGCATCATTCATAGAAACTCAAAATTAAGTGAAGCGCCGAGTGTAGGAAAACCAGTTATACTCTATGATTCAGACAGTAAGGGCGCTGTAAATTACCTTAATTTGGCAAAAGAAATTTTGCAAAAAAACAACATGACAAAAATAAATCAAGCGGATAAAATAATTGAAGACTAATTGTTTTCCCTAAATCATCATTTTTAAATCTATACAATGCAAAAAAAGAATAAAGAGGCAACGGGATTAGGTATAAAAAGTTTACTGCAGAATATGAGTGCAGAATTTAAAACCTCTACTGGTCAATTAAAACCAGAGATTATTGAAAAAAATACAACAACCAGTAATGTTGGTTTGGACAAAATTGATGTAAATCCCAATCAACCTAGAAAAGATTTTGATGAAGAAGCATTGAGTGAATTGGCTGCTTCAATTAAAATGCATGGCATTATACAACCACTAACGGTTACGGACATAGGAAACGGCAGATACAGACTCATCGCGGGCGAAAGAAGATACAGAGCCTCAAAAATTGCAGGACTAAAAGAAGTACCCGTATATGTTCGCCAATCTGATGATCATAATATTTTAGAATTGGCATTACTGGAAAATCTTCAACGAGAAAATCTGAACGCTATTGAGATTTCCATCAGTTATAAAAGATTAATGGATGATTTGGATTATACCCAAGATCAACTTGCCGAAAGAATGGGTAAAGATAGAAGTACGGTAACCAATTATCTAAGGCTTTTGAAATTACCTCCAGATATTCAAGTTGCTGTAAGAAATGGCAAATTATCTATGGGGCACGCGAGAGCAATCGTAAATGTTGATGTTGCAGATAAACAATTATTTATTTTCTCTGAAATAAAAAACAAAGGATTATCTGTAAGACAAACAGAAGAGCTGGTTAGAAAATTATATACTGGACAAATTGCCAAACCAAAAGCAAAAACTACTTTACCAGATGCATACAAAAAGATTGAAGACAATATTGCTTCTACTTTTGGCACAAGGGTAAAATTAAACCATAGCAATAAAGGAACGGGCAGTATATTATTTGAGTATTATTCACTTGAAGAGCTCAACAGCTTACTCGAAAAGTTAAACATAAACGTTAGTTAATGCATTGGATAAAATCATTATTGGGGATTTTATTTTTTTTCTTTCTTGTTGAAAATGCAATAATGGCGCAGTTTCAAAGCAAACCCATTTCGGCAAAAGACAGTTTATTGAAAGCCAATATTAGAAAGCCAATTGTACGTTCTGCTATAATACCAGGTTGGGGACAGATTATAAATAAAAAAGCATGGAAAGTACCATTGGTATATGGTGCATTAGGAACCAGTGCTTATTTTTTTATTAGAAATGTAAGACAATTCAAAGAAGCAAAAACAGCCTACTCGTTAGCAACAGACGGCGACACGAGCAACGACAATCAAATTATTCAGCCTTATTATAGTGTAAAAAATCAACCAGAAAGAATTCGTGTGTTTAGAAATCAGGTGAGGCAGAATGTAGATTATAGTGTGTTGTTTTTTATTCTTTCGTGGGGCCTAAATGTGATGGATGCCGCTGTAGATGCACACTTAAAATCCTTTGATGTTTCTGATGATTTAAGTTTACACATAAAAGCAGGATATTTTCCACTAGCAAAAACCAATGGAATTGGAATTGTTTTAAACATTAAATAAAGTCATCCTTTTATTAAAAATAAAAATCCATTATTTTGAAAATCGCATTGATTGGATATGGCAAAATGGGCAAAGCAATTGAAGGCATTGCTGTAGAGAGAGGCCATGAAATTGTGTTGCGCATCGACGCTGAAAATACTGAAGCATTGAATAATGAAAGTCTGCAACAGATAGATGTGGCTATTGAATTTACAAATCCAGATTCCGCAATTAAGAACATAACACAATGTTTTGATGCCGGAATTCCAGTTGTTTGTGGTACCACAGGTTGGCTTGAACATTGGGAACAAATTAAATCTGATTGTGAAAATAAAAACGGTTCTTTTTTGTACGCAAGTAATTTTAGTATTGGGGTAAATTTATTTTTTGAGTTGAATAAAAAACTAGCGCAACTCATGCAAAATCGTCCTGAATACAATTGCTCAATTGAAGAAATACATCACACGGCAAAAAAAGATGCGCCAAGTGGAACCGCAATTACTATAGCTGAAAATATAATTGCATCAAATTCAAATAAAAAAAACTGGGTATTGGGAGAAACAACGGATAACAATTCGCTATCTATCATCAGCAAAAGAATCGATCCAGCTCCTGGAACACACATCGTTGCATACAACAGCACAATCGACAGCATCGAAATAAAACACACTGCCCATAACCGAATTGGCTTTGCAACCGGAGCAGTTCTCGCAGCCGAATTTCTTTTGGGTAAAAAGGGTATTTTCAATATGGGAGATGTGTTGGAGATTTGAGAGGTTTTAGACGTTCAAAAGGTTCAATGAGTTCAAAAGGTTCAAAACGTTGGGTATCACTTTCCAATTATTAGCGTCTTTGTTTTAAAAAAACTTCGTGTCTTCGTGTCTTCGTGTCTTAGAGCCTTCGTGTCAAAAAAAATTGCGTTTACGCACATTTGTGTTCAAGCTTAGTATCAAAAAAAACTTTGCGTCTTTGCTCCCTTGCGTGCTTTGCGTGAAACAAAAAAACTTCGTGCCTTTGAGCCTTTGTGCCTTCGTGTCAAAAAAATCGCGTTTACGCGCATTCGTGTCTTTGTGTTAAACAAAAAAAACACCCCGCATGATTAAACATACTAGGGTGCTTTTGTAATGGTTTTATTTATGCTTTAGAATTTCAACAATCGCTCTACCGATTTTAGATTTCCTTGCGTTATTTCAATCATATAAATACCTGCTTTTAATTCGTTTCCAAAATTCAAATCTTCACCTGGCATTATCTGATATATTTTAAACATTCTTCCAGCCATATCCATCAATTTGATGTGAATTTTTTCTGCTGTTACCGCTTTTACTTTCACTTTAAATGATGTTGTTGTAGGATTAGGATAAACGCTAACACCTAAACTTAATGGTTTTGTTATCTCAACTTCCTCTACTCTACTTGTTGCTACTGGCACTGTTCCTATTATTGCATTTGGACATGCCGTGTATCTAACACTGATTGAACGGAAATCGCTGCTCGAACAATTGTTGAAAGCTTGCGCTTTAACGGTTCCCGTTATTGCAGTTGAAGGATAACTAACGGTGATGCTTAAACTAGTCTGAGAAACAATTGACGCTCCTGTTGGAACTGTCCAAACTACTGATGTAGCATTTGTAGGCATTGCACTTATTGAATATCTATACATTCTATTCGGACATGCAGATAAAGTAGTTGTTGAAATATTTCCAGGCAAAGTAGGCTGTGTTCTAGTTACTGTAAATGAACTCTCAGAACTGCTTCCACATGAATTACTACTTCTTACTTTTATGCTACCGCCTAAAAATACATCTGCAAATTTCACTTGAATAGCTGTATCGTTTATTCCCAAACCAGCTGGATGACTTACAATTGTTGCATTATTAGGAACTACCCAAGCATACGAAGTTGCACTACTTATTTTTCTAATGCTATATGTTGCAATTATTCCATTTGGATTATTTGGAGACACAATAAACTCACAAACATTTGACGGTCCAGTAATAGTTCCTGGTTGAGTTGAAACCGAACCAGTTATAGCCAATGTTCTAGCAGTACTAAATCCACAACCCATCGACTTTACACTTATTGATGATCCGAATACGAAATCAGATGTATACGTTACTTTAATTATAGTATCCAATGCACCCGCACCTGCTGGATGATCAATAATGGTTGCTCCTGTTGGAACAGTCCATAAATAACCCGTTGCATTTGCTACTTTTCTTATGGTATAAGTTGCAATACCATCATTAATGTAGAGACATGAATTGGTTGGTCCAGTAATAGTTCCTGGTGTTGCATAAGGCACAGCAGTCACCCTTAATGTTTTTACACTTGATTCACCACAAGCATTAAAAGACTTAACGTTTATATTAGAACTTACAAAACCTGAATCAAATTTCACGATGATACTTGTTGTATTTTGGCCACTTACTAAAGTCATGTATGATGGCAAGGTCCATGTATAACCAGTTGCTCCTAGAGCAGCCGGTATAGAATACGTTGCTGTTGTTCCATTTGCATAATAAGGACATGAATTGGTTGGACCAGAAATGTTTGATGGTGCTGCCGGCAATGTTCTTGAAACAGACAGTGTTCTTGATGAAGAAACAATACAAGCATTGCTAGTTCTTACTTCAAACACACCAGTTACAAATCCCGAGTTAAAAGTTACATTTATGGCAGTATCCCCATCATATGATTGAATCTGTGCATTATTTGGAACCGTCCACAAATATTGTAAAGTATTCAATACTCTTCTTGTAGTATATCTTACAAGAGTGTTAGTTCCAATATAGTTACAAACATTGGTAACTCCAGTTAAAGTAGATGGTGTTACTGGTGCAGTTTTACTAATGGCAATTGTTCTAGCCACACTTGAATTACATCCTGTTGATTGAACTTTAATACTAGTTGCTGAAACAAAATTCTCATCGAATAATACACGAATAATGGTATCATTTTCTGGCATGTCGCCTGGGCGCTCAATAATCGTAACCCCTGCAGGTACTGTCCAAATGTAAGCTGGTGCCCCCGTTGATTTTGCACATACATAAGTTGCCATGTTACCTGTGTTGATATACATACATGCATTTGTTGGTCCGCTAACGTATGCTGGAACGGGGTAAGAATTGGCAGTAAGATTAATACTGCGATCTAATGTTGTATAACAATTGTTTATCGCACGTACTTTTAATGTTGAATTCACAAATCCTAATTCAAAACGAACAACAATAGTATTTGTTCCCTGACCACTTAACAAAGTCATGTTATTTGGCAAAGTCCATAAATAACTTGTTGCGTTTTGTACATCTGCTACTGAATAAGTTACTTCAGATCCATTATTGTAGTAAGGACATGTATTTGAAGGACCATTTATATTTCCTGGCAAAGTTGGTATATTACGAATTATTGCCATTGATTTTCCTGTACCTGCCATTACACCACAATTTGACAACCCCCTTACCCTTATATAACCCGAACGGAATGATGTATCATATTTTACACCAATTTGGTAAGTACCTAGTCCACTTACTATTGTAGCACCTGAAGGCACAACCCAATCGTAATAACTTGCAGTTGCAGAAATATTTGTATTGTAATAAGCCACGGTATCAAGACCAACTAAAGGACAAGCATTATTTGTTCCTATAAGCGAATACAAATATGGCATTGTTTTATAAACATTTAAGATTGTAATTTCACTATAACATCCCGCTTCATTAACTGAGTTTACACAAATTCTTCCACCCGATCTTGGTAAATCATTTGTAAACAACACACGAATAGTTGTTGTATTTTGACCAGATACAATTGTAGCACCAACTGGCACTGTCCAATTGTAATTTGTAATACCTGGTACTGGCGGTATGCTATACTCGATAGTATCAGATTGATCTACGAATTGACATAATTCTTGCAAACCATAAATAGTGTCTGGAGCTGATGGCAATTCGTTTACAGTTAGTGTAAATGTATCTGTACTTACACAACCAGATGAAGATTCTGTATAAGTATAGGTAATGATTGCGCTTCCTGCAACAACACCTTGTACAATACCTGATGAAGAATCAATTGTTGCAACACCATTGTTTTCAATACCCCAAACTCCATCTTCTTCATTTGATAAAAGCGTTATAGTTGAACCATTACAAACACTATCTAATCCCGAAATAGTTACCAAAGCTGATTCTAATACAGTTACTTCCAAAGTTGTACTGTTTGTACAACCTAATGATGTTGTTATCAAATAACTGATATTCACTGTACCAGATTCGATTGAAGTTGCTACACCTGTAATAGAGTCAATGCGTAATTTTGTGGTATCATCACTAATCCATTTTCCACCCAACACATTACTTGTGTATGTGTTTGTAGTATACCTACAAACTTCTGTCAATCCATTTATTGGATCTAAATTTGGAGCTGTCTCAATGGTTAAATTTAATATAGCTGTACTATCACAATCAACAGAATTGGTTGTTGAATAACTATATATACCTGAAACCGTATAATCTTCTCCATTCCAATTGTATGAATTACAAGCTGAAATTGTTGTTGTCGATCTTGTACTATTTCTTATGGTTAAATAAAGTGTGTCTGCTGATAAACAACCTGTAGCATTATTATAGTAAACGATAAACTGTCCGCTACGCGTGTACAAAATATTGTTCCACATATATGAATCACAAGATGATACCGTATTTGATGTGTACGTACCTTGATTGATGGTTAATATGATGGTTAATATACTATCACAACCAACTGAATTTACCAAGTGTTGTGTGTATGTTCCCGACTCTGTATAAATTGAATCGTTGATGAAATAACTTATACAAGACTCTGCATAAATGGTTTCGTTTGTT
>CANFUJ010000090.1 GCA_947450165.1 Chitinophagaceae bacterium | reverse complement strand
CTATCAACACCATATTTAGTTAGTAATTGATTTAATTTTCTCTCCTCCTCATCTTCTTCCGAATCATCATCAGTATCTTCTTCCTCTCCATCATCACTAGTCACCTCACTCATCTCAATCTCCCATTCCTCCATAATTGATTTCAATAATTCTACCTCTGATGCAGTTTCATCATCATCGGCATTGGCAATGGCTACCAAATCATTAAATACAAATTTTAATTGATTGTGTGTTTTTTCTTCATCATACTCGTAATTCACATAAAAATTACGACGAATGTTTTCCAATGCAAATTCAAATCTTTCATGTGATTTGTCTTTATCAAATTCAGCCTTAGCTTTAGCATATGCAGCTGCAACCTTTTGTTGTTTTTTATTTTCATCTTCCTCTGTAATCCATTCTCCAACTAATTTATAGATGGTATTTTTTTCAATTTCAGAAAGTTGACCATCTGTAGTTGTTGCAAAATAAATAGATACAAAAGCTAAGTCATTAATGAAAATCCAATCGTCAGGAAACTGCTTATGTAGCATTTGTTTTTCTAAATAAGCCATATTTTTTATTCTGTCTTCATCAAGTAAACTAACATTCATTCCAGGCTTTACATCTGACTTTGAACCTAATAAGTTTTGAACAAACGAACGTTTTGGCGGAATCTGACTGATGTAACTTTTTATAAATTGGTATGGAATACGCACGTTATTAAATTGTCTGTAAACCTCCCACCAAATAGACCTTAATGGATGATTTTCTGGTGCATCATTTGGATTGATGGGATCAGCACCCCCATTTTTTCTTGTCAGTTGTTTAAATAATTCATTTGCTTGTTCGGCTTGTTTAGGACTGAAGATTCCAAATAATGTATCTTGACTGTTATTTATCATTGTATTGATTGACCACATCAAAACAGAAAACTGCATGTGTGGTTTAACCATACTTGCTTTTATGAAATCGTAATATTTAAACTCCCTGTCGATTCGGGCAAAAAAGCAAATCGCCAAGGCCACAGTATCTCTTCTGAATCTTCCATTTAAATAAGAGTATCGTTTATCACTTTGATCAAAAATATCACACCAATGCAATGATACGATAGCATAATAACAAAGGAAATTCAATTCATTTTGATCGGCATTTTTATCATTATCCAACTGATAAATTCGTTCTGCAAATGCCCTTGTTATCTCCCAAAGTTCATCGCGTTCTATATTATTCGGCTCAACAGTGATGTCGTTGATATGAATTCCGGTTTTGTTGGCGATTTCTAAAAAGCGGTTAAAGTATTTTTGGTATGGCTTTCCCTCTGCAAATGAAAAATCATCAGCAGTATCTTCATCTGATTCATCATTTTCAGTTTCATCTTCTTCAATTTCTTCTTCCTCAATTTCCTCTTCTTCTACATCTGCTTCATTTGGTGTAACATCAAAAGTGTAATAATCTAAAAACTCAGCAAATCCAACTTCTTTAATTCCCATTTTCCAAACATCATTCCAAACTATGAAAGGTTCATCTTTAAATTTATCATTGATGGCTTTCCATACATGCTTATAAAAAGTGTATAGTATTTTAAGAGAATGACTTCCTTCTTTTTTGATGGTGAGTCTGCCTTGTTCTGCAATAATATCAATAGAACAATCATCACCATCTTCTTGGTATTCCAAATCGTTTACACCACTCCAAGAGAAAATCATTTGCATCTCATCTTCATTAACACAATTGGAATAAAATCCGTCCATGTTCACCACAAGAAAACCTTGCATTTCGTTGTCACTAATTAATACGTTGCTATCGAAAAAATAAGCTTGGTGCCTATCAATTGCATATCCTTTGGAATCAAGTGCCTGTTTGACATACAAGAGATTGGTCAAATACTTTTCGCGCTTTATTTTATCACTTATGAATTTGATTACAGAATCTTCGTTAACATCAAAATCCTCTAAATCCAGAGTGTCATCTTCTTGTTGTTCTTCTTTATTTACAATTTCTTCTTCTACATTAGCTTCTAATTGCTCATCATATTCTTTCTTTGAAAATTCATTCACATTTTTTTCAACAATTTTAAATTCAATTGGTAAGTTTATTGAAACTTTTTTGGGAAATCTTATTGTTGAATAAAAGCGCTCATCCTGGAAGGTTGGAATAAAATAATTATTGTAAAAATCATCTGTATCAGAGTTATTAAAAGCTAATGAACTAATTTGAAAAATCGGACCTTCAGTCTTTCCCATTCTTTTTAAACTATAATCATATGCAAATATCACAGACGCATCTTCAACTTTTGCATATGCAAGAAAAAAACTTTTATCCTTTTTTCTAAGCTCTTTTATTCTGTTTTTAGAATAAGACAAAATTGAGGTCGTTTTGATTTTTTTTCTTAAAAGGCTTAAATCATCAAAACACTCTTCAATTTGTTTAAAATTAGACTCTGTATATTTCGGGTAATACTCACTATCATCCAAGAATTGAATTCTATAATCTTTAATATTACCTATAGCAACGAATTCAATGTATAGATTATCGCTTTCTGTTTTTTCATTTTCTTGTGATTCTAGTTTATGATTTACTTTTACTTTTTTCTCTAATCCTGCTAATTTTTTCTCATTAAATTCTCCCTCAGAATATTCACCATCTTCATCAAGTAGCCTAATAACATCGAATAAATTCTTTTTTCCTCTTAGGGCTTCTTTGCATGGTTCATTCAAACATGAAATATCAGCGCCAGATTCGATAAGCATTTCAACCACCTCCCAACGTTGACTAATTAATGCATCGCGAAGTGCAGTTGCACCATCTTTACTAAAATATTTATTCCCGTCGGGAATTCTTTTTTCAATATCAACACCTGCCTTTAAAAGAGCTTCAACAGCTTCTACATGCCCCAAAACAGCTGCAAGGTGTAATGCAGTTCTTCCATCATTTCCAACTATATCCGGATCTGCTCCAGATTTTATTAAATATTTTAAAATTTCAACTTTACCATCCCAGGCTGCAAAATGAACTGCAGTATATGCATCTTCTCCGGAATCACGAACATCAATTTCTGTTTGGCCTTCTTTAATAATTTTTTTCACCTCATTCAAGTCTCCTTTATCTGCTACTGCGGAAATCAAATCAGGACGATTGGTTACAAAGTTGACCGTGAAATTACCGCCTAATATTTTGCTAAATAGATCGTTCAATTCTCCAGAATCTTCCTCATTATTCTCATCATCATTTTCACCTGAGATTTCTTCTGGTTCATCCTCTTCAATGGGTTTGAAATCTTTCTTTTTGGCTGCTTTCTTTGGCACTGCACTAGGTGGAACAGCAACTTTTGTTTTAGTTTCAGTTGCTTCCGTTTTAGATGTATTCCCATTCACCCGCATAAGTTCCAAAACAAAATCAATGGCTGCTTCAATAGCTTTTGATGCATCGTTAAATGCAGGATTGCCTTTTATTCTTAGCCCTTGTGCATATTCCTCGATTTTTTTTGACTTGTTTAATGCCAGAGTATTAAAGTCATCTTCACGGCAATAAAAAACGATTTTAATTTCTCCTTTTGCCGTATTGATGCCCAAATGCGTTCCCTTTTTTGGATGCACCGATGGCAAATGAATATCTAGGTAATTATCCTTGTCTATTTTTTTTACTACGGCATCTTTGAATTTTTGGGAAATGCCATTTGAGATTTCTTGTTGAAGTGTTTTGGACATATGATTTGGGTTGATATTTTTAATTAGAATTTATTTAATTAATTGATATTTTTTCAAAGACTTTATTCCATCCTTTGAATTTTATTTCTCTTTAAATTGAATTAGAATCAGCTCATTACAATAGTTTATATAAAGAACTGAATTACTTTCTACTATTAATAAAAATAGTTTTATGAGCACTCAAAATTAATTTCATAGTTTTTATAATTCTGTGGAGGAAAATCTGTTGGCCTGTAAGATTCGCCCTTGTAAATTATTCCAATACAATAATCACCATAATCTTTACCAAATCCTATTTCGTCTGAACTTACTCTTATTATTCCAAAATCTTCAATTTTAAATTTTGGAACATCGAGTATGTTGAATTCAAATTGAAAATCCTCAAATGATCTGAAAACAACAAGATTATCTTTTTTAGGATAAATATATTTGCCTTTTACTTCAGAATCATTAATACTGTTCTCTTCGATATAATCCTCTCTAGTTTCTTCATCTATTCCCCAGTACGATGAACTAAATATTAAATCATTGCTTTTATCAAATACTGATATCTTCAATTCATCCAACAATATTCCTGTAAAATCAGCTAGCCCATTATAGTCCCAAAACTCCTTGTTCTTTTCTTCATTTATAAACTCAATCCAGGCATCTTCTTCATTATCTATTTCATTTATTTTCTTGAAATTAAGAAAATCTTTATACTCCTTATTTTTAAGTATATCATATTTCATTTCAGAACCTGCTCCTTCGATTTGTATTCTGAAATCATTATTTTTATTATTCTTTTTGATGGATTTAGCAATTTCTTGGCTCAATTTTTTGGTCTTAGATTCTTTGTTTTTAGGAACTGCTTTTTGGGGTACACCTTTCTTTGGCACCACCTTTTTCAAAGCCGGAACTTTTTTTGATTCAATCAATTCTCCAATAAAAAACAAAGCACCTTCAATAGCTTCCTTCACAGTTTCATAAGTAGGATTATTTTTTAAACGAATACCTCTATTTGCAGGTTCTAGCTCTAATGAATTTTCGAGAAATTGCTCACAGAGCACATCATCTTTAGAGTAAACAGATAGTTTGATGCCATTCCTTGTTGTAGTAAAAGTAAAGTGTGTACCTATCTTATCGCTAATAGCTGGAATATGTATATCTAGATAATTATCCTTATCAATTTTTTTTACTACGGCATCTTTGAATTTTTGGGTAATGCCATTTGCGATTTCTTGTTGAAGTGTTTTGGACATATAATGTGGGTTGATATTTTTTAATTGCTAAGTTTTGTGATTATGCTATTTTTTTAAATCATTGTGTTTACTTCTTATTTTCTTAATTCTTTCAGATTCTCTTTTAAGTAAATACCAGCATTCCTCAACATCTCCTTTGTCATTTTTATTAATTCTGATTGCTCCCGCTCTGACAAGAATTTTTCTTAACTCATTTGGTTTATCATCCCAACCACCCAAAGCTTCACATATAGCTTTAAAAGATCTATCAGTGTATCCCTTATGGCTAAGTAACTTTTTTACTGCAAGTTCAGGCATGATTTGCCTTTTATGTTTTGATAGGGTTAAAGTAAATGCCAAATAAGATGCTATAAAAGATAATAAAGCCGGGATTGTAGCAATAACGAAAGTTGAATAAATGTTCATTTATTAATTTAAAATTTTGATATTTTAACTATACGTTTCAACTAAAAAACCCTTTAGCTCTTTTAGATTACTAAATTTCTCATTAATCAATGAGAAAGATGGCAAATCCTTATTGGTATTTAGTTTGCTACACCAAGCGTGTGTTTCAATCATAAATATTCCATCCCAAAATTCAAAACTCCCATTCGCTTCCCTATTTATTTCAATAGCAGTTCCTACTGATTTTAAGTACTTTCCATTTGAACGTTCTTCGTCTTGATCAAGATCTAAATAGTTTTCAGAAAAATCATAATCTTCAATAAAAATATTTGATTCCCATCGTAAAGGAAAGTCATTATTTACATTTTCTGGTGTGGGATCTAAATTGGTAATTAGTGAGTCTACAAATGAAATAAGTTCTTTGGTTGTGTTTATTGAAGCTTTTTTTGTTGTAGATGATTGGACTGCACTTGCTTTAGATTGAGGCATTTCATTTTTAGATGCATTGCCAGAAACCCTCTTCAGTTCCAAAACAAAATCAATTGCAGCTTCAACCGCTTTTGAAACATCATTGAATGCAGGATTACCTTTTATCCGAATCCCTTGTGCATATTTCTCTAGTTTTTTAGAGTTTATTATTTCATAATTATTAAAGTCATCTTCACGGCAATAAAAAACGATTTTAATTTCTCCTTTTGCCGTATTGATGCCCAAGTGAGTCCCCTTTTTTTGATGCACAGAAGGCAAATGAATATCCAGATAATTATCCTTATCTATTTTTTTAACAACGCCATCTTTAAATTTTTTAATGATTGCATTGGCAATTTCTTGTTGAATTGTTTGGGACATGTGATGTGGGTTGAATATTTTTTTAATTTAAAAAATCAAAGTCTGCTTAATTTCTGAATTTAATTTAAAAAATCATTTGAATTATTTTATACTTTTTTTAAAATTTGTTCCATTTAAATAATTAATTTATTTCAGAAAAAGATATCATTATTACATTATTTCTTAAAAAAGTGAAATAAAGAATCAAGCCAATCGTAAACATAATTCACAAGTAAGCCAAGAAAGAAAGAGAGTGTTAATGCAAAAACTGCGGAACGCATTGCAAAACGAATGTCTTGTTTAGGGTTATTCCAATAAAAACAAAAAACACCTAAAAAACTGGCTAATGATATTTCAACTTCAGCAACTTCATTTTTCTTTATCCCTAAGGTATTTATATCTTTCTTTAAAATACCAATTTCATTTTTAGTAATACCAAATTGAGACCCTTGTTTAAATTTTCGATATATAGATTTCCCTTTGTAATTAATTTTTACAATTGGCCTATTAACCTCATTCATTTTATCTTCAAATCCAATCTCATTTATTGCTTCAAAGTTTAAAAACACTTTATCAAAATCTGAGTCGATTATCCTGGGCGCGCCGTCTTTATATTCTTCTAAAAGTTTTATTTTATTAGAAATCATGAACATAATTTTAATGGTATATTTCATTTATTTCTTTGCAACCATCCTTACAAGCCTAATGTAAAATGATTGTCCACCTGAATATCCTCCACCACCTTGATAACTAGGGGAACCACTCTTTTGAATTTTTTTTATATATTTCATATCATATAAGTAGTCATCATAACTAGGTATTTTACTAGATTCAGCAAAAGTAAACTCAACAGCATCCCCGCATTCCTCCTCTGTATCTTCGTAAGTGTCATTGCTCCAATAGAAATCCTGCTCAAAGTCACCGGTATCTTTTGTATTGATATAACTGTCCATTAATTCAAGTTCAAAAACATTTGGCAAATACCAATCATCATATTTGCCTATTTTAATTTTACCAACCTCTAATTCATCACGAACGTTATCTCGCGAATCACAGTATTCATCTTCTTTTAAGGAAGCAACAAAATAATGAGACTTATCTTCAAAAAAAACGATGCCTCCAAATAGTTTCTGTCTTATTTTAGTATTTTCAAATAAATCAACAATTTTAGGCGCTTTTTTTTTCTCTCCAATAGTCTTACTCTCAGATTTAGGTTTTAAAAAAGAATTATTGTCTTTTTTTGTTAATTTAGATTTCTGCTCGGTACACTTCTCATTTTTCTTTTTTCTAGCTGTTATTGTTTTTAAAGATTTTTTTGTTGCCATTTCTTTATTATATTTTCTGAACACCTTTTTTTACGTGGATGATGATTATTATTTTGAATTTAAATAAAACATATCAGTATTTTAATCTTTAAGGCAACGAACATTTAATCCTTCACCTCCATAATTATCGCCCCTGTCAAAATTACCATAGGCGTAATATAAACTGCGATCCCATGCACCTTCTGTATCGGATTCAGTAGAAGTCCACCAAGATGTGTACTTGCCTAATTTGATAAACTCCCCAATGTGGGTACGGAGTCCTCCTGGTAGGCCTGAAAATCCGTATTCATCTGTACCGTTACCTTCCGGCCAATCTTCAGATCCATCCCATCCAGTTTTGGTTTTCATTTTTTTTCCTGCATCATCCTCTCCTCCTAAATATGCTGCAAGTTGATCCCATTCTTCATCACTGGGGATATGCCATCCTTCTGGAGCCAATCCTCTTGGATCATTTACAGCATACCAGTTATATAACTTACCATATTTTTCACCGTTTATGTTATTATTATCATAATAACACCAAGCTGGTTTACCAGATTTTCCCGCTTTTTCCCATTCATTCTGAGACTTAACTTCGGGGATTAAATCACCATTTCTGAACTTATCAACATTCAAATTCTCTGCCATCCATTCCTGGTTGCCAATTTTCACAGATTTTATTTCGGTATCTGATTGATAGTCATCTTCCGTGTTATCAATATCCTCATCGTCATTATCTATTGAATCAATTCCATCTTCTTCACCCCCAGGATTCAAAAAACTATACACATATTCATCACCACTATACAAAAAAATGATTTTGCTACTACTTGTTAATTCATCATTACTATATTCATTTTTATTCGCCTCTGCTTCTTCTTCACCAATTATTTCAGCAAGCCCATCCCAATCATTAATATCAACCTCACCTACAAATTCAAGATCATCGGCATCAGGAATATCTGCGAATGCCAAATTGGATAAGATATCAAGATCAACTTTATAAACACTCATTTTACCTGCTTCCGTTCCTAAGCTATCAAGCAAATCACAAATAGGATCAGGATTTTCTTGGAACGCTGAAACATATTCAGCAATCACAGGATTTACATCTCTTTTTAAAGACACACTAGCTTCCCCCATCATCTCCCCAATAAACGCCAACGCTGCATCAGCCGCTTCATCAACATCAGTAAACAAAGGATTACCCAAAGGCCTTAGCCCCTGCGCATATGCTTCTATATTTGAGGAATTATCCAATACCGATTTTACAAACGCTTCATCACGGCAATAAAAACCAAACTTAATGCCTTCTTTTGCTGTATTGAAGAAAATATGGGTTCCTTTTTTAGCGTTAACCGAAGGCAAATGAACATCCATGAAATTATCTTTGTTCATCTTCTTAGCAACCGCATCAGGATATTGTTCCGATATCGCATTAAACAATTGCTCCTGCAAACTCAAAACTGTATCTCCTCTCAATGATTTTTTAAATTCAAATTTATCACATCCATTCTCCTCGCACCAACGATTCATTTCGTTGAGCGTTTTATCTACGTTGTCTTTGGTATGCAAAACCTTACCGTCTTTCATGTAAGCTACTTCCACCATCAAGCCGTAGTTGTCTCTGAAGCGGGCTTCAAGTGTATTCACTTTCAATCCGGCATTTATCGAAATATCTGTACCCTTTATTTTTCTTACTTCAGATAAGGACTTACTTATGTCCAATGATTTTCTATCTTCATCAAGAAAAAGTAAAGTGAGATAATTGAATTTATTGGTAAACTCTTTTTGAATGGTTTCAATTTTTTTGCGTCCATTCATGGATAATTCTGCTGCCATTAGTTTGTTATTTTTTTATCGTTTTTAATTCTGCCAGCTTTTCTTTTAAAGCCGCCAATGATTTTTTTATGCTGATTTCTTTTTCAATGTCAGCTTTTTGTCTGGCTAACGTGTCCATTATAACTTTTTTTCCCCACTTGCCCATACCATTAACCGGCTCATAGTTTTTCAACTCATCAAACTCTTTCTCAATATCTCTAAGATGAGTTTCAAGTTCTTCTATAATTTTGTTTACGTCCAATTGATTTGAGATTAACTTTACTAAAATAAATATATTTCATTTTCTATTATGAAATTCAATATTAATAAAACCTCATTAATTATCTAGAGGTATTCCAAGTTTATTGCCATTGATGGGCGTATTATATGGGTGGCCAATTACATCATCTAATATTCCTTCGCAAAAATCAAACTCAAAAGGCAATTGAATATCTCCTGCACCACTTAAAATATATAATGCTGTCACATACCAATTACCCGTTTCATCGGCTCTTTTTTTGCTTTCTTCAATCATATTCCACTTCTTTGAATCTTCTTCGCTATACGCTTCTAAATTCTCTTCGATATATTCTTTGTAGGTAAATTCAATTGCCCATTCATTTGTTGGTTCAACATCAGAAAGTTTGCCACCTAAGATTTTGAAAAATTGTTTTGGATTAGAATCTGCTAATTTTTTAAACTTGGGATTATCGGATTTTACATCTTCAAATATTATTTTTTTCCGAGCTTCAATTTCAGGAATTGCAGAAATCTCTTCAAAAAGTTCTTTTATTTCATTTTTCATACAAAATAAAAATACTAAATAAAATATTATTTAATCGATATCACATTGGTTTATTCTTAGATAAGAGAGATGCTGGGTGCAAGATATTTGATGTGGGATGCTGATTTTGGATTCCAACAACAAACTTTAAAATAAAAAAGTTTATGTCACTTCGCATGTTTAAGGGTTTAAAAGTTGACCCTTGCCATTTTTAGCTTTTTAAAGCTTATGAATTTTTTGAACTTATGAGTGCTGACGCCCCCTTCACCTTTGGGGGAAGGATG
>CANFUJ010000089.1 GCA_947450165.1 Chitinophagaceae bacterium | reverse complement strand
TGCATTCAAGGCATAAAAAAATCCTCCGAAAGTTAATCGGAGGATTTATAAAAATTAGAATAATTAAAATTACTCAGCAGCTGGTGTTTCTTCAGATGCTTCTGGAGCAGCTGGAGCTTCTGGAGTGGCTTCAGCAGCTGGAGTTTCAGATGCAGCAGCTGCATTGTCTCCATCCATTTTAGCTTTCAATCCAGCCAATACCCCTAAATCTCCTAAAGTTGATTTCTCTACTTTAGCTTGGATATTTTTTACAGCTTTTTTGGTTTGCTCAAATTCTGCTTTTTTCTCCTTCATCTCGATTTGCTTTTCTTCCTCTTTCTCTTGTTCCCAAAGACGCGTATGGCTTAATAAGATGCGTTTATCATTACGGTCAAATTCTATAACCATAAATTGAGCTACTTCTTCAGCAGCGATAACTCTTTCATCTTCTTTAACCAAGTGACGTGCTGGAGCATATCCTTCTAGACCGTAAGGCAATTGAATGATAGCACCTTTTTCGTCTTTCTTTACAACAGTTCCTTCATGAATAGAACCGATAGTAAATACGCTTTCTAAAGAATTCCATGGATCTTCTTCAATTTGCTTATGTCCTAATTGAAGTTTACGTCCTTCTTTATCAATACTTAAAATAACTACTTCGATTTCTTTTCCAACTTTTGTGTACTCATTTGGATTATTGAAACGTTTCAACCAGCTTAAATCGCTGATGTGAATCATTCCACCAATTCCAGTTGATAATTCAACAAACACACCATATGGAGTAATGTTTTTCACTGTACCCATGTGCTTGCTATTTTCAGGGAAACGACCTTCAATTGTGCTCCATGGGTCTTCTGTCATTTGTTTGATAGACAAACTCATTTTGCGTGTTTCTTTATCAAGGGTAACCACTTTAGCTTCATGCTCATCTCCTAATTTGAAGAATTCTTTTGCATTTACTGGTGTATTAGCCCAAGTGATTTCGCTAACGTGAACCAATCCTTCAACACCTGGAGTGATTTCTAAGAAAGCACCATAATCTTCGATGTTTACTACTTTACCTTTTACGATTTCATTTTCCTGAAGATTTTCAGTTAATGTATCCCAAGGATGAGGTGTAAGTTGTTTCAAACCTAAACTGATTCTGCGTTTATCATCATCAAAATCAAGAACTACCACATTGATTTTTTGATCAATTTTCAATACTTCTGATGGATGATTTATGCGGCCCCAAGAAATGTCGGTGATGTATAATAATCCATCCAATCCACCCAAGTCAAGGAATGCTCCAAAGTCTGTGATGTTTTTGATTGTACCTTCCAATACTTGACCTTTTTCCAATTTACCGATAATTTCAGCTCTTTGAGCTTCGATATCGCTTTCAATAAGTGCTTTATGCGAAACAACTGCGTTCTTAATGGTTTCGTTGATTTTAACCACTTTAAATTCCATTGTTTTACCCACAAATTGATCGTAATCTGTAACTGGTTTAACGTCGATTTGAGAACCTGGTAAGAATGTTTCCATGCCAAATACGTCAACGATTAAACCACCTTTAGTTTTGCTGGTAACCAAACCGGTAACAATTTCACCAGTTTTGTTTACTTCCATTATTCTTTCCCAAGCGCGGGTAATTCTTGCTGATTTTCTGCTAAGATTTAGATTTCCTTCACGGTCTTCTTTTTGAACCACCATTACTTCAATGATGTCTCCTACTTTTACACCACCTGGAATATCTCTAAACTCGTTTAAAGAAATCAAACCATCACTTTTAAAACCGATGTTTACAACAGCATCTGTTTTAGTTAATGATTCTACTGTAGCTTGAATCATTTCGCCATCAGTAATTTGTTTGAATGTTCCGTCGTAAACAGAATCATACTTTGCTTTTTCTTCTTTTGAATAAGACACCACATTTCTTTTGTCGCGGCTCCAATCAAAATCATCATGAGCAGTTTCTGGCTCTTGAACAACGGGTGCTTTTTGTGCAACTGCTACTGGTGCAGCTACTGGTTCATTAAGCAATTCTGCTTGTTCTTCAGCAACAGGTGCATTTGGTGTCGCAGTAGATTCAGCTTCATTAGAAGCGATCGGCTCCTGTTCATCTGCGTTTAGTTGTTTGTTAAAATTAAATGACATAATATATTACCCCGTGGTTTTATTAAACGGGACGGCGAAGTTAATTCTTTATTTTTAAAATTTTTACAGAAATTTAGATTTATATAATAAAAAAGTGCCGTTCAAATAATGAACGGCACTTTTTAAAATTTGTTATTATAATTTTTAGTACACAACCACTCTTCCAGCTTTCAATCTAACACCTGCTGCATCTAATAAATCGATAAAGTATACGCCTTTACCATATTTCTTAAGATCTACATCCATTCTTCCAAAAGGGAAGTTAGGTGTAAATTGTTTTTTATAAACACGAGAACCTCTTGCATCATAAATAACGATACTTCTTGGATTAGAAACACCATTTAATTTATCGTTATATCTGATTTGGAACTCCCCTTTATTTGGATTAGGATAAACAAATAATGATTTGTTTAAAGAATCAGTGATTGTAATGCTATTAGAAACAGCAGATACGCAACCGTTTTGGTCGGTAACTATTGCTTCGTAAGTTCCGATACCATCAATATCAACAGTGTGAGATCCGTCAGTATCCGCTATTGAAGCACCATTTAATGTCCAAGCAAAAGTATTGTTTGTTCCTGCTGGAGTAACAACTGCTGTTAAAGTAGTTTGTAGTCCTGGGAATAAACTGGTATGAGGTGCTGCAGAAATTGATAATGAAGGCGTCCCATGAACAGTAAGTGTAATTGCATCAGAAGTTGCATTGCTACTACAAGCAACTACTTTCATTTTTAAACGATACTTATTCCCATCCATACTAGTTGGAGCTCCTGTGATAGAAAGTGTAGCAGTGTTTGCGCCACTATAAACAGATCCGTCTACAACATTAGCCCAAGTTGCACCACCATCTGTGCTTTCTTCCCACTGATATAAAATTGGATTTCCAACTGATGCTCCTGAAGTAAATGTTGCATTTCCGTTTTCACATATTTCAGCATTTGCAGGTTGAATAATTGAAGAAATAGGATTTGCAACTGTCACCGGAATAACCAATGGAGCAGAAGTACATAAAGCAGTTGCTACGACTACCGTATAATTTGTAGATGTAGTTGGTGCTGCATAAACAGTTGTTGTATCTCCTCCTGTATATGGAGTAGTCAATGCCGCATTTGTAAACAACCCAGTTGTTGGTGTCCAAGTTCCTTCAGCATAAGAAGGAGCTGTGTAAGTGATCGCAATTTCCCAGTTTACTAAAGTACCTTCATCTCCGAAACCCAAATCAGCCATAGCCAATTTCCAGTTTCCGTTTAATGTAGTCAACAACGCCGGCCAATCTGTAGCCGTTTGAATATAAGCAGTTGGACCGAATCCTGCTCTTTTTTCAGCAGCAAAAGTTCCAGTACGAGGTGAAGGCGCTCCACTTATTACGTTTGTGCTTGTTGAACTGATAACCGTGTTGGTGAAGTTGATGGTAGAGTTAGAACCCGTTCCATTATTTAATGCCCCAACAAGATTCAGAACTTGACCATTTGGCGCTACAAGATTTATATGTAAATCTCCTACCCAAGTATGTGTAATATTGAATTTTACATTTACGTTGGTTACAACAGATCCTGTTGGAATGCCAGAAACAACAATTGAAGGTGAAACAACACCTGCTGCATCTCCATCAGTTATAAGTGTGTTGACTGTGCCAGAAGCAACAGTTGCAGTTACAAAATTTGAACTCGTAAGGTTTGTGATTTGTAATGATTGAGAACTTCCGTTACATATAGTAGAAGAAGTTGGTGTAACAGTTGCCACAAAAGGACTCACTGTTAAGGTAACTGCGTTTGAAAAATCTGTTGCTGAACAAGCACCGTTGAATACCGCACGGTATTGATATCCGTTCATTGAATTGGTTGCGCCTGTAATGTTTAGAGTATTTGTAGTTGCACCAGAATACATTCCGCCATCATTTACAAAATTCCAAGTCGCAGTTGGACTTGTTCTATATTCCCAAGTAAATGAAGGAAAATCACCACTAGTTCCAACTGTGAAGCTTGCATTTCCACCGCAACTTGCTGTAACATTTGTTGGTTGTGTAGATACTGCTGCAGGTGTACAAGGAATAATATTTACAAGATAATCTTCAGTTTCACCCCAAGTGTAAGTACCACATGGGTTAATATTCCCTGGAGTTCCAGTTTCAACACATACAACACGCATTAATGTAATTCCATTTAAAGCAGTTGATGGGATAACCAAACTTCCTGTTTCTACGTGTGCACCAGGTGTACCTGTTCTTGAAACATATGCTTTTTCTGTTGCTTCTAAAATTCCGTTTTGATTCATATCTACCCAAACTGCTACACTATTTGTATAACTTCCCGTATTACAAGTTCCAATTTGGATGGTAATTGGATTTCCTCCGCCAGAAACGATTGTTCCTGGGGCTGGTGCATCAACGCCTGAAGTGTAATTTGAGTATTTATTTTTTACTGAGTTGGGACCAGGAGCCAATGTACTACAAGTAGATGTATTATCTAATGTTCCTACTTTAACCCTTAAAATATCTTCATCATTAATACTTGTAGCAGATGAAGTACAATAACATCCTGTTGCAGGTGTTTGTGCAATTTGAATTGGTGTTGAATATCCTACAGCCAAACTACCTCCACAAGTTACAGCCAATCTATACCAAGTTGCTGTTGTAAGATTTGTTGTAAGCGTGTTATTTACACCACCAGTAACATTTGTGTATGTTACATTATCAGGTGATGATTGCCATTGGTAAGTAATGCCTACTCCATTGAATGTATTTGTAATGCCTAAAGTAAAGTTTGTACCAGGACAAGCTGTTGATGCAGTAGAAGTTGTATTTCCAGGAACAGGCGTACCTGTACATGCAGAAGTAGTAAAATCAATTAAGAAAGGAAAATCTTGAAAGTTATTTGGAATAGTAGTACCATCTGTGATATTGCTCCACAAATTGGCAGTAAGATCATGTTGTTTTGCATTGTTTCCCAATTGAGTTGTAGTACCCAATACAGTACTAGAAGGAATTAAATTACTCGTAATACCAGCTCTTACACCTGTTTGCCATTCTATCCAATAATTCCCTGGAGCTAAAACAGTATTGATATTCGCTTCCAATTTCCACACCTCTCTTAAGGTATTTGCCGTACCATTGAATATTCTATATATTCCTGCAGTAGAAGAGTTTGATAAACGATTTGTTACTAAATCTCCAAATACAGGTGTTGGGTTTCCTACTGAAGGATCTGTATTGAAAATTTGAAATCTTAATTCTCTAAATGGAGATGTTACTCCAGTGTAACCTGTAGAATATGCAAAAAACGTGACTTTTGAAACAGTCCAAGACGCAACGTTTACAGAAAAATTATCTGCAATTGTAAAATTGTTTGCGATTTGAGCACCAAATCCTGCTTGCTCATTTCCAGTTTGTACTTCAGACCAAGCATAGCCAACAGGTGCGGATACACCATTGCTAGATGTAACTCCTGTGCTTAAGTTCCCGTTGTAATACTGTTGTGAAAACAACGATAAGGAAATAAAACAAGTCATCACAAACATTAACAATGCTTGCATAAAAAAAACAACATTGGTTTTTTGAGTAGATTTCAATTGCATAATACTAATTTAGCGTTACAAAAATTAAGATAAAGTTTATCATTATATTAACGGAATGTAATTTACAGATTATTAAATGCTGACCAAAGATATTTTTTGAAATTTGTTTTACTTTTTTTACACAGCATGTTAATTTGCCTATACAATGGCTAAAATCATTCTAAATACTGATTATAATAATGTCAATTCGTAACAATTTTAAAACCAAGCTTCTTGAGTCAAAATTCATAAAGGGTTTGTTGTATTTTTTTATTGGATTACTCTCTTACCCTAGAATAAACCTAACAAATAAACTCAAGGTTAAGGGCATGGAAAAGCTAAAACATTTGCCCAAGCAAAATGTGCTTTTTGTTTCCAATCATCAAACTTATTTCGCAGACGTAATTACGTTTCTCCATATTTTTTGTGCATCATCTTGGCAAAAAAATAAAGGATTAGGATTCCCCTCTTATTTGCTTTGGCCATTTACCCGGGTAAAATATGTTGCTGCTACTACCACCATGCAAAAAACTTTTATTGCCAGAATCTTTACCCTCGCCGGAGCAATTACAGTAAAAAGAAGTTGGAATAGCGATTCAGGTGAAGTGCGAAAAGGTTTAGAAATCGGCGACACACGCAGCATTTCAAACGCTTTAAATGAAAACTGGGTAATTACTTTTCCTCAAGGAACCACTACCCCGTTTGCACCTGGAAGAAAAGGCACTGCTTTCATCATTAAAAAATATAGGCCGATTGTAGTACCCATTGTAATCAACGGATTTTCAGACGCTTTCGACAAAACAGGATTGAAAATTCAAAAACGTAATGTGAAACTATCTGTAGAATTCAAAGATCCATTACAGATTAATTACGACGATTCCACAGAAGATATTCTTCAACAAGTTATGGAAGCGATTGAACAGGTAGCGCCATTAAAAAATGATGTATAATTTTAAAACCCACGGTTTAAACCGTGGGCTAATTGAATTTTTACTTTTAAATTTTAAATTTTTTCTCACTCCGCCCAACTCATTACATAACCTTGGTTTTCTATTTCCAATGCTGTAGTCGTTAATTTTAAAGGACGAAATGTATCTACCATTACGGCAAGCTCTTTGGTTTCTTTTGCGCCAATGCTTTTTTCAACAGTTCCTGGGTGTGGTCCATGTGGAATTCCTGCAGGATGAAGGGTTAACATACCTCGCGTAACATGCTTACGACTCATAAAATCTCCATCTACATAATAAAGCAATTCATCGCTATCAATATTACTATGATTGTATGGTGCTGGAATGGACAATGGATGATAATCGTAAAGTCGAGGTACAAAAGAACAAACTACAAATGCATCTGTTTCAAATGTTTGATGCACTGGTGGTGGTTGATGCACCCTACCTGTTATCGGCTCAAAATCATGAATGCTAAAAATATATGGATAACAACAACCATCCCAACCTACAACATCAAAGGGATGTGTGTTGTAATGAATGCCATATAACCAACCTTGTTTTTTTGTTTTGATGATAAAATCTCCGGTTAAATCATTTGTCACCAAATTCTCTGGTCCGCGAATATCTCTTTCACAATAAGGAGAATGCTCCATCAATTGTCCATACTTACTCATGTATCTTTTAGGGTAACGAAATGGATGAAATGATTCGATAATTAAAAGTCTATTTTTTTCATCGTCAAAATGAATTTGATAAATGGTTCCTCTTGGCAAAACAATATAATCACCATAACTAAATCGAAGTTCACCGTAACAAGTTTTTACAACACCGCTTCCTTCATGAACGAAAATCATTTCATCAGCATCTGCATTTTTATAAAAATAATCTGTTGTACTTTTTTGTGGTGCGGCTAAAATAATATGACAATCTGAATTGACTAAAATCGGTTTTCTGCTGTCTAAATAATCAGCTTCGGGCTTAACGTTAAAGCCTTCTAGACTTCTATGTTTAAGCATTCTTTCTTCTGCAACAATTGGATTAACATCAATTGGGTCATCGCATTTTACAATCTGAGTTGGGGCATGCGTATGATAAAGAATTGAATAATCGTTTGAAAACCCTTCGGTAGAAAACAATTGCTCCGAATACAAAGAGCCATCTGGTTTTCTAAATTGTGTATGTCTTTTGTGTGGGATTTTTCCCAATGATTTATAGTGTGGCATAAAATAAATTAAAGTAAAAAGTGAAATTTAAAAGTAAAAGTTATTTCTGAAATCCGCTATAATTTGGATTGAAGATTTAATGCCAACATCAGAAAATAATATTTCCAAATGCGCTTATCAATAAAGTATAAAAAGTTTCTGTGGAATAACAATGTATAACCTATTTTAAATTAACGATTACTATTTACCTTCATTAAAATTAAAGGATTAAACGGATAAAAATCATTCGACATTGAAAAAAATTGGATTAATTTCTGATACACATGGTTATTTAGATGAACAAGTTATTGAACATTTCAAATCTTGTGATGAAATATGGCATGCTGGGGATTTTGGGAGTATGGATTGGGTGAATCAATTAAAATTAAAACTTGAAGTAGTTAACAACAAAGCGACAATCAGAGGGGTATATGGAAATATTGATGGGCAGGACATCAGGGCTTATTTCCCCGAAAATTTATTTTTTACATGCGAGGAAGTAAATGTGTTTATGAAACATATTGGTGGATATCCAGGACGATATGCACCTGGTGTAAAAGATCTAATCATTAAAAACAACATTCAACTTTTCATCAGTGGTCATTCTCATATTTTAAAAGTGATGTATGACGACAAGACAAATTGCCTACACATGAACCCGGGCGCTGCGGGCAAACAAGGATGGCATAAAACAAAAACGCTTATCCGATTTGTAATAGACGGCAAAGACATGAGAGACTGCGAAGTAATTGAATTAAATTAATCTTGATGTTGAGCACATTTACCACTTGGATCTTTAGTCATCCTTTTACAACGCTCCCCTTTTTTTGTCATTCCTGAGCATTGAACTGAAGAAGAAGACGAATTCGTTTTCGAGGTGGTAGATTTATTTGAATGGCTAAAATTTTGCCAACTCCATAAATTAACATCAAACGAACTTTCTAATTTCGATTCCACACTGTCTGTAAGTAAAGGAAAAAAATCCAATCCCGTTATTTGCTCTACCTCGTTTATTGTTACTGCAAAATGCTGTAAGGGAAGTTGCGAAGCCTCATTCGGAATAACAAATGCGATGGCTTTTAGTTCGGGTTCGGAATAATCTAAAATAACTTTATAATAAGCATGCGGAACTGCTACTTGATTTTTTCCAATTGTAGTCATGTCAGATGTAAATACTGGACCAGTAACCACATAAATCGCATGATTTTCAATGGCAGCTTCTCGGGTGAAAGATTCTGCGTTTTTCCAAATGCCCCGATTGAAAGAAGGTACTTGAGGCGACATGTTGCTATAATAAAATGATTCAATCATGCTTTGTTCTGACCAACCCATATCGCCAGCTGGAGCAAGATGTCCCCTATCGTAACCACTGCCTGCATAATCCGAATTTTCAGCAGAACCCGTTATAACTTTTGGATCAATTAAAAACTGATTGGTTCTGTTATATATGCTATTGGTTTCGGCACTTGTTAATTCATAAGCTACCCAATTGGCTTGCTCGTATTTTTCATTGTAAGATAAAGTATATCCAGCATGAGAAATTAATTTCTCATTTGTTTGGTGTGCAGGAATTTCAATATTTGCATGGGATTGTTGAGCATTTGTAACAAAAGCAAATATTACAGATACAAAAAGTAATTGCAGTTTTTTAAAACTTAACCTCATTAAAGATTATTTAAAAATTCTTTTCAAAAAAGTTTTCATTTCGTTCCAAGAAGCAACATCAGCTGGTTCGTTATAAGCAATTGGGATTTTAAATTTCTTACCCATTTCGGTAGCATCTGGATTTGAGAATGCATGCGTAGCATTAGGATATTCCTTAAATGTATAAATGGCATTAACAGATTCTAATTCTTTTTTAAAATTCTTAACCTCTTCGGTACTCACAAATTTATCGTCTGCTCCATGGCAAATGAGCAATTCTGATTTTAGCAATCCTTCTGTTGGCGGCACACCGGCTAAACCACCATGAAAGCTGACTACCCCTTTAAGATTTTCACCCATTTTAGCGAAATTCAAAACCATACTACCACCAAAGCAATATCCAATTGCAGCGATGTTATTGGTATCTGCAACTCTATTCAATTTGATTTTTTCAAGTACTGCATCAAAATGAGATTTAGCTAAAATTGGATCTTTATAAAATGGTGTCGAAAACCCAACCGCTTCTTCCACATTGTTTGCGATTTTTCCTTCCCCATATAAATCAACGGCAACAGCAAGATATCCCAATTCTGCAAGTTGACGCGTACGACGTTTTACATAATCGTTCATTCCCCACCATTCGTGAACCACCAAAACAACGGGACGTTTTTCAGCAGATTTATCATTGTATGCTACATAACTTAAAAACTTTTCATCACCGATGTTGTAGCTTAATGATTCCGTTTTGATAGAAGATTTTTTTTGAGCGGTTGCTGTTATTACGATAGAAAGCAACATTAAAATTGAAAATGTAATTTCTTTTGTTTTGTGCATGGTGGTTTAGTTTTTGGCAAATATAGTTAAAGGTTTGTGAGGTTTGTGAGGTT
>CANFUJ010000088.1 GCA_947450165.1 Chitinophagaceae bacterium | reverse complement strand
ATTGGTGGTGGAATGGAAGCAGAAGCTGCGCATTATATCAAATCAACAGGAAATAAAAAACCAGTTGTAGGATTTATCGCAGGGCAAACAGCGCCTCCAGGAAGAAGAATGGGACATGCTGGTGCAATTGTTGGTGGTGCTGATGATACAGCAGAAGCCAAAATGAAAATCATGGGCGAATGTGGTATTCACGTTGTAGCTAGTCCGGCTGATATTGGTAAAACAATGGCTGAAGCGTTGAAGAAATAATTAATTATTATAAAATCTTTTTTATGCAACTCATACGCGAAAATAAAATTGTTTTAAGTTTGATATTATTTGCCATCATTTCAATTGGAATAAGTTATGCAAATAACGAACATAAGATGTCTAAGCAAACGAAAAAAGAGATTTGCCCTAATCGTCCAGGTTGTATTTGTAACTAATATTCAAGTTATTATAAAACTAAAAAAGACCTTATTAAAAGGTCTTTTTTAGTTTTAATGAATTAATCTTTCAAATTATTTATTGAATACACTTTCCAATTTAGCTTCTAAATCACTTCCACGTAAATTTTTACCAATTACGATTCCATTAGGATCTATCAAATAGTTTTGAGGAATACTTTGAATGCCAAATTGTTGCGCTACGGCATTGCTCCAAAATTTTAAATCACTTAGTTGGGTCCAAGTTAAACCATCATCGTTAACAGCTTTTATCCAATTTTCTTTTGATTTATCCAATGAAATTCCAAGGACGGTGAAGTTTCTGTCTTTGTATTTATTAAACGCAGCCACTACATTTGGATTTTCGCCTCTACATGGGCCGCACCAACTTGCCCAAAAATCAATCAATACATATTTGCCTCTGAATGATTTAATGTTTACCATTTTACCATTTACATCCGCTTGCTCAAAATCAGGAATTGTTTTTCCCATCAAATTGCCTTCTTCTACAGGAGCCGCTTTGCTTTGAGCAATTCTTTGAAGTTCAGATTGAATAATTGCATTTGCCATATCAGCGGTCAATTGTTTGTCTTTATTCATCATCATATCGATAAACGCCTGACTCATTGCACCAATATTCAAAGTAGTTACACCTTGTTGTATTAAACTATTGGCAACGTTTAATCCAATTGAGTAACTAAAACTATCAACGAAATTATTTAACGGAACCCTTTGTTGTACTTGTGCGTTTTTTTCTTTTTGCTGTGCGAATGCAAAAACTGGAAGAAAACAAATAACCGTGAATATTTTTTTCATTTTTCTAAATTTATTCGATTTAAATTATTTGCAATATTAAGCGCTTTAATGCTTTTTTCCTAATGTGAAACTTGTAAAAATTAGTTAACCACCTGATTCAATGCCCTGCTGAATGATAAAATCATTGAAGTGTCTTTTGTATTAGCGTCCTTTTCAAATTGGCTACCTAATTCAATTCCTAGAAAATCAGGATGTTTAAATTGTTGAAATGCAGGTGCATCTGATGGTTTAATGAATTCACTTCCAATAAAAAATGGCTTCTCAATACTATAATCTATGAGTTTTTGCCAGGTATTGGGCCCTGTAGGTTGTTGGCCATTGGGAAATGAACCATTGAAAATATAATAATCACAAACCTCATCGTATTTTTTTAAAAAATCATACAGTAGTTCATCATTCTTTAAATTCCAATTGAAATTTTTAATCACTTCAATTTCTTTGGAAAGTTTAAAACAAAATGTTGGGGTTTCGTTTCCGTTGAGCTGAATCAAATCCAAACCAAAATCTTCAATTTTTTCTAAAATAAAATCTTCAGTTTGGTTCTTAAAAACGCCTATTTTTTTGGTGTCAATATCAACATATTTGCAATCTGACGCATCTATTCTGCCAATTACATTTTGAGTAGCGTTTTCGTCAAAATCTAATCCTACAAAATCAATATGCAATTTATCCATCTGCTCCATTTGTTCAATAGAGGTAATTCCACAAACTTTTATATTGATGGGCTTTTTTTGTTGTTGTATGATGGAGATTTTTTTCATCTGCTTACTACTAAATTAAGCAAAAAGCCAATTCGAAATCAACTTTTCTCCGCAAGGGGTTAAAATACTTTCAGGATGAAACTGTACACCTTGTAAATCATAGGATTTATGCCGAATGCCCATGATTAAATTATTGTTATCAACGGCCGTTATTTTCAAGCAATCAGGAAGATTTCGGTTTTCAATAACCCAGCTGTGGTAACGGCCCACCATTTCTACTGAATTCAATCCGCTAAATAATGGCTCATTTGTGTCTAAAATTTGTATTGGGGTAGATACGCCGTGAAATACTTCATTTATGTTTTTGAGTGTGGCCCCAAATACTTCGCCAATGGCTTGATGACCTAAACAAATGCCTAATATGCTTTTTGTAGGTGCATAAACTTCAATTAGATTTTTTAATAAACCTGCTTCTGATGGAATTCCTGGTCCGGGTGATAAGATAATCTTGTCGTATTCTTCAAATTTTTCAATATCATGTTCATCATTTTTGCACACATCAACTTTCTGATGCAATAGTTTTTCAACCATATGCACCAGATTGTACGTGAATGAATCATAATTATCAAATACAAGAATCTTGGACATGGAATTTATTAAATAAAAAAAGACGGAAATTGTTCCGCCTTTTTTTGTGATATTTTATTAATTAGGCAAATTTCTTTGCATCTTCTAAAAACTTAGCCAATCCTATATCGGTTAATGGGTGTTTTAATAGACCTAGTATTGAATCTAATGGACAAGTACAAACATCCGCACCCGCTTCTGCACATTTAATAATGTGATTTGGATTTCTGATAGAAGCCGCAAGGATTTCTGTTTTATAACCTTGAACACTGAAAATTTGACTCAATTGATGAATCAAATCCATTCCATCCCAGCCACTATCGTCGATACGGCCAATAAAAGGTGAAACATAAGAAGCACCCGCTTTTGCAGCAAGAATGGATTGTCCAGCAGAAAAAATCAACGTACAATTGGTGCGAATGCCATTTTCGGTAAACCATTTAATGGCCTTGATACCATCTTTAATCATGGGAACTTTTACCACAATATTTTTATGAATAGCCACTAATTTTTTCCCTTCAGCAATCATTCCTTCAAAATCAGTTGATATTACTTCAGCACTAATATCTCCATCAACCATTTCGCAAATGGTTTTGTAATGTTGCATAATGGCTTCTTCGCCTTTAATGCCTTCTTTTGCCATTAAAGATGGATTGGTGGTAACCCCATCTAAAATACCCAACTCGCTGGCTTCTTTTATTTGCGCCAAGTTTGCTGTATCAATAAAAAATTTCATGGTATGTTTTTTAAAAAATGATTAATGCCGCTAAGGTAGTAAGCAACTTTCAACCAACATTAAATTAAATCATGTATTTATCTACATTTTTTTAAGTCATTCATTTGTCGTTTTAAAACCTATCACAACTATTAATATCTTTGTGTCCAATTATTAAAATAAACATTTAAAATATGGAACCACAAATTGGGATAATAATGGGCAGCGAAAGCGATATGGAGGTGATGAAAGGCGCTACAGAAATACTAACCAAATTTGGTGTGCAATTTGAAATGACCATCGTTTCGGCACATCGAACCCCAGATCGAATGGCAGATTATGCCAAACAAGCAAGTGGCAGAGGTTTAAAAGTGATTATTGCTGGTGCCGGTGGGGCTGCACATTTGCCAGGAATGATTGCCGCGTATTCTATTTTACCCGTAATTGGTGTACCTGTAAAATCATCCAATTCTATTGACGGATGGGATTCAGTATTGTCTATTTTGCAAATGCCAACAGGCGTTCCGGTAGCCACAGTGGCTTTAAATGGGGCAAAAAACGCAGCTATTTTGGCAACACAAATTTTGGCGACTTCAAATCAGGATTTAGCCAACAAATTATCAGCTTACAAAACTGAACTTAAAAATCAGGTGTTGGAAATGGTAGAAAGAAATAAATAGCAATTTGTAACATACTACAAACTTGGTATTTTTTTATAGTTATCAACCAACACATTCATTTCTCCTTACTTTTGCACTCAAAATATAAACATTATGTTGAAATTAAAATTAGCCGCATGTTTAATCATGACTGGCGTGCTTACTCAAGCTCAAAAAGTAGCTTTTACAGAGTATGATTTAAAAAATGGATTACACGTTGTATTGCATCAAGACAAAACCGCTCCAGTAGTGGCTGTTTCGGTGATGTATCATGTAGGCAGTAAAAACGAAACGCCTGATCGTACTGGGTTTGCACACTTTTTCGAGCATTTGTTGTTTGAAGGAAGTGACAATATCAAGCGCGGGGAATTTATGAAAATTGTAAGCAGCAACGGCGGACAAAACAATGCAAATACCACTCAAGACAGAACTTTTTATTATGAAGTGTTTCCATCAAACCAACTAGAAACAGGGTTGTGGCTTGAAAGTGAAAGAATGTTTCACCCTGTCATAAATGAGATTGGTGTAAAAACACAAAATGAAGTGGTGAAAGAAGAAAAGCGTATGCGTGTTGATAATTCTCCTTACGGAAACTTTCTTTCATCAGTAATGAAGAAATTGTTCACCAAACATCCGTACAATTGGGTGCCAATAGGTAGTATGGAACATCTTGATGCAGCTACATTACAAGAGTTTCAAGCGTTTAATAAAAAATATTACACACCTGGAAATGCAGTGTTAGTAATTGCTGGAGACATTGATATTGCAAAAACCAAATCTTTAGTAGAAGGTTATTTCGCAGAAATTCCAAGTGGTCCTAAAGTTGATCCAGTAAACGTTCAAGAAGAACCAATCACAAAAGAAATAATCGATACTGCTTATGATAGCAACATTCAAATACCAGCCATTGTAACGGCATATCGTACGCCAGGCATGACCAGCAAAGAATCTATTGCATTGGAACTTGCATCTAGTGTATTGAGTGGTGGACAAAGCAGTAGAATGTATACCAAAATGGTGGATACAAAAAAGAATGCACTTCAAGTAGGTAGTTTTAATTATGCATTAGAGGATTATGGTGCTTATATTACTTATGCTTTACCAAACGGTGCATTTGCATTAGATAGTTTGCAAGCGGATATGGATGAGGAAATCAAAAAACTTCAAACTGAATTAATCAGTGATGTGGATTTTACAAAAATTCGCAACCAATATGAGAATGATTACATTGGTAAAAATGCAAAAATGTTGGGTGTTGCTGAAAATCTAGCAAATGGATATACTTTCCATAATAAGAATACCAATCAAATCAACACAGAGTTAGATGAAGTAAGAAAAGTAACAAGAGCCGATATTCAAAATGTTGCTAAGAAGTACCTTAACAAAAACCAACGCGTTGTGGTTTACTATTTACCAAAAAAATAAACCATCCACATTAAATCATTTCGAAAAATAAAATATCATGAAGAAAATATTGTATTTCGGTTTTGCAGTTTTGCTTACTACAAATAGCATGGCTCAAACAAAAGTAGATCGCAGCAAACAGCCTAAGCCAGGTCCTGCACCAACCATTACCATTAAAGATCCAGTAACTTTTAACTTACCAAATGGCATTACCATTTTGGTGGTAGAAAACCATAAGTTGCCAAAAGTTTCTGCAACACTTAGCATAGATCGAGGTCCAATTGTAGAAGGAGAGAAAGCAGGTGTAAATGAAATTATGGGACAAATGTTGGGAGAGGGAACAACAAAAATGTCGAAAGAAAAATTTGATCTTGAAATAGAACAAATTGGAGCTAATGTAAATTTAAATTCTGGAGGAGGAAGCATTTCAGCATTAACACGCTATTTTACTAAAGCATTTATGATGATGTCTGAAGCGATTCAAAATCCAGCGTTTCCACAAGCTTCATTTGAAAAAATAAGAACACAAAAACTTACTGGTTTAAAATCTAGCGAAAAAAGTGCATCTGCCATTTCAGCAAGAGTGGTTGCAGCTCTGAGTTATGGAAAAAACTCAGCAATGGGCGAATTTGAAACAGAGCAAACCATTAAAAGTATTACACTTGACGATATTAAAAAAGCGTATAAAGATAATATTACACCTTCAAGATGTTATTTAACTTTTATTGGAGACATTAAACCTGACTCTGCGAAAGCATTAGCCATCAAAGCTTTTGGAAAATGGAAGGGTACACAATTGCTTACACCTTCTGTTAATAATGTGAATAATGTAGCATCAACTGAAATTAATTTTATTGATCTACCAACAGCAGTTCAGGGAGAATTAACAGTGGGTAATTTAATCAATAACCCTTTGAGCAATCCTGATTATCATGCATTGGTAATAGCGAATCAAATTTTGGGCGGTGGTGCGGAAAGCAAGTTGTTTATGAATTTGAGAGAGAAGCATGGGTTTACTTACGGCAGTTATTCTCGTGTTGGGAGCGGACGTTTTCAAACTCAATTTTCGGGAAGTGCGCAAGTACGTAGCGAAAAAGCGGATAGTGCCATTGCAGAGTTGATTGCAGAAATTGGAAACATGCGCGACGGAAAAATCAGTGAAGAAGAATTAAAAAATGCAAAAGCAAAATACAATGGTTCGTTTGCATTAGGCATGGAAGATCCTGAAAGAACTGCATCTTATGCTTCAAATATCTTAATTAACGGATTGCAAAAAGATTACTACCGTACATTTTTACAAAAAATAAATGCAGTAACTATTGCAGACGTACAAAGAGTAGCACAAAAATATTTTGATAAAAATCATACCCGTATTGTGATTGTTGGAAACGCTTCTAAAATTATTCCAAACTTAAGCAGATTGGGCTATCCAATTAAAATGTATGATAAATATGCAAACCCAATTGTTGAAAAACCAAAAGAGGTTAAAATAAATGAAACCAAAAAATCGGAAGAATCAGTTTCTGCTGCAAACGTGATTTTTGACTATTTAAATGCCATTGGCGGAAAGGAAGAATTGAAAAAAATAAATTCAACCAAAGCTGCTTTTACCATGTCTTTTATGGGTAGAGATTTTGAAGGAACAGATATAAAAATGGCGCCTAATAAGCATTATACAGAAGTTAAAATGGGAGAGATGAAAGTGATGCAATCTTCTTTTGATGGCAGCAAAGGATACCAGGCGCAAATGGGACAAAAGAAAGAGTTGGACGAAAAGGAAATCAAAGAAGCTCAAGACGATAAAGCACTAATCCCACAATTGTTTTACATCACCAATGACTATCAAACCAGTTATTTAGGCATGGGTAAAGCTGGTGATGAGGATGCTTACAAAATAAAAATAACTAAGCCAAGCGGTAAAGTGTCCGTTGAATATTACTCCGTTAAAACAAAATTACTTTTACGCGAAGAAAGCACAAATTCTGAAGGTGGAAATGAATCAACCATCATGACAGATTACAGCAACTACAAAAAAGTTGGAAATGTAACATTGCCTTACACGATAACGCAAACAGTTGGCGAGCAAGAATTTGCTATGAGTATTTCTGACATTAAAATTAATGAAGGGGTTACTGATGCAGATTTCAAACAAGATTAAAATAAGTTCAGAAAAATAATATTTTTAAAGACCATTGAAAAATGGTCTTTTTTTATTTGATTAATTCGATAAAAGAATATTGTTGTGAGAGAGTTTCGGAAGAAGTGTAAAGTGCTTCAATAAAGGATAGGCCATGTTTGGCTAGTAAAGGCAAAATATTTTCAACGCGCTCTTGTAAATTGCCATTAGGGAAAATAGCTGATTTTATTTTTTGAATTTTTCGGATTGCAACTTCTTGTTTTTTCTTTTCGGCACGAAGCATTTTTTTCTCTAAATATGTTATACGCTTCATTGCATTTTTAAGCAATGCATCTGTATGTGGAACAAGCGTTGCATCTATATCTCCAGCAGTTTTTTTTATACTTTGGTAAACATTTTCAATAGTTACTCTCTCATCACTTAAATCCAATTTTAGTTTTGAATTTTCTCTGGTGTATTTTTCGATAATTTTTAATTCAGGTTCGAAAAAATCAATCAAGCTTAAATTTAAATCATTGATTAATGTAGAGGTTCTATTTTCAATGATTGAAAAGGAATTGCGCAACAATAAAACTGGATAATTGACATCGTACAATTCAAATACAGATTTCAATTCCATCCAATAGGCCAACTCGCTACCGCCTCCAATGAATACTATGTTGGGTAATAAGAGTTCTTGAAACAATGGTCTTAAAACTACATTCGGACTGAACCTTTCTGGAAATTGATTCAATTCGTCAAGCATTTCGTTTTTGGAAAAAATCAAATTGGTATTTACCACTTTAAAACCTTCAGCAGTTTCCTCAATTCTTTCTCTAATATTATCTTTTAAATAGAACAAATTTATAGGCCGTCCACTTGTTTGAATTTTGTAAGCGGTAGGGAAATTTTCTACTGTATTCAAAACCAATTTATGTGCTTGTTGATTCAATAAATCATCTTGAATAATAGCTTTAAAAGATGATTTTAAATCGCCGTTGTCTGGCAACAAAATCAATAAACCAAAAGCATTGAATAAATGATGTACGAATTCGAAAGTTGCCTCTGCTATTGACTTTCCGAGTGTATAATGCGTTTTGATTGTTGATATAATTTCTGCACCATGCTGTTCAACAATCAACTGGTTTTCTATTTCTTGAATTAACCGAATGAAGTCGGCATCGATTTTCATTCTGCCTACAGCTCCTTTTTGTTCTGTATTCCATTTTAATTTTTTGCCATCAATTTCTATTTCGCCCAATTCGTTTAAATCGGCATCCTCGCTACCCATGTAATAAACAGGTACAAAATGATTGTTGGAAATTTTATTGTTCAAATCATCAGCCAATTTTATAGCGTGAATGATTTTGTAGATGAAATATAATTGACCAGTAAAGATATTCGGCTGATGTGCGGTGCAAATGGTAAAGGTGTTATCCTTTAAAAGTAACTCGATATTTTTTTTTGTTTTTTCGCTCGCATTATAATTTTCATATTGCTTGCTTAATACTTCAACCAGAAGTTTACGGTTTGTATTTGTATGTTTACGCGATTCAATAACTGCTTGAATTCCAGCTGAATTGGGTTCGAATTTGTAAAAAGGCTTAAGCGCTTCATTTCCATTTAAATAATCAATCACCAAATTGGAAAATGATTTGGTTTCTTGATATTCAATATGTAAAGTTTTTATGTTCAATTTTATAAAATTAAATGACCGATCCTTCTAAATCATAATCAAAAGCTTTCTCTATTTTAACCTGAACAAATTCGCCAATTTTTAGTTTTTTATCGGTGTTGATAATTACTTCATTATCCACTTCTACACTATCAAATTCTGTTCTGCCCAAATAACGACCAGCTTCTTTTTTGTCCACCATTACTTTTAGTGTTTTGCCAACTTTTTCTTGATTTTTTTCTAAACTAATTTCTTGTTGAACTTCCATGATTTCTTGCGCACGTGATTCTTTTTCTTCTGGAGATACATCATCAACTAAATCATGCGCGCTGGTTTGTTCTTCATGGCTATAGGTGAAAATGCCCACACGGTCGAAGCGCATTTTTTGTAAAAACAATTTCAACTCTTCCACATCATCTCTTGTTTCTCCAGGAAACCCAGCAATTAATGTAGTACGCAAACATATATCTGGAATGCGGTGTCTTATTTCTCCAATTAAATCTTCCATTTCTTCACGCTTAATTTGACGTTTCATCGCCTTAAGCATATTGTTGGAAGCGTGTTGTAAAGGCATGTCCAAATAATTACAAATATTCTCCCTTTCTTTCATGGCATCAATAATTTCCAATGGAAATTTAGAAGGATACGCATAATGCAATCTGATCCATTCCATGCCTTTTACATCTGCTAAAGCATGAAGTAATTTGGGCAATTCTCTTTTTTTGTAAATGTCTAATCCGTAATAAGTCAACTCTTGTGCAATGAGCATGGTTTCTTTAACACCGCGTTTAACCAATGTTTCCGCTTCGCTAACCAATGATTCTATGGGTCTGCTTACATGATTACCACGCATTAATGGAATGGCACAAAATGAACAAGTACGATTGCAGCCTTCACTGATTTTCATGTAGGCATAATGCTGAGGCGTGCTCAATAATCTTTCGCCAATAAGTTCTCCTTTATAATCTGCTTCAAATTGCTTTAATATCAAAGGCAATTCCATCGTGCCAAAATAGGCATCTACTTCTGGAATTTCCGCTTCTAAATTGGATTTATATCTTTCGCTCAAACAACCAGTAACATATACCTTATCAAGTTTTCCTTTCTTTTTCAACTCCACATGATCTAAAATGGTGTTGATGCTTTCCTCTTTTGCTTTCTCAATAAAACCACAAGTGTTGATGATGACGATGTTGTGGTCTTTCTTTCCGCTTTCATGAACGGTATCAATATCATT
>CANFUJ010000087.1 GCA_947450165.1 Chitinophagaceae bacterium | reverse complement strand
TTTTGCGGAACTTCACTGCCAGTCAATGTAAATACAAAAGCAGTTGATGTGGTAAATGGATTTGGATAGTTGAGCAAATTTGAAATCATTTGTTTGTTTATCACCGAGAACACCACTCGATATTCCAAATTCCCTGCAGCATTCCCTACAACATCTTTACCCGTTACAATTAATTCGTATTCGCCATCTTCTGGCAAATAAGGATTAAATTCAATGCTGGCCTCATTTACACCAGAACTTATATCAGCAGGTATAAACATCATCGTATCTCCAAATGAAAACGTATATAATGATTGATCTGGATATCTTAACTGCAATTTTATTAATGAGGTGTCCTTCAATTCCATAAAACGACTCTCATCCTTAAGCTTTATTAATATTTGTGGCTTACTTGATACGATATCTTTGTTAAGAATATGCACCCCGTCAAAAGTTACATCCAGCAATGGATTGTATTTGTCTGATTTTACAAAAAAGTTTTTAAATAAAATATTATTGAAATGATATTGCTCTGGTTGATAATTATCTGGGTTGAATTCAACAAAAATCGTATTGTTTCCTACAAATAATTTGGTATCAATCGTGTATTGAAAAATCAAGGTGTCACCCGAAACCAATAACTTTCTATTGGGAATATCAATTTCATGTGCTTGATTATTTTGATCAGTAATGATAAATTTAAATTTCATCAAACTATCGAAATCATAATCGCTAATATTCTTAAATGCGAGTTTAAAAACCAATGGTTCCCCTTGTTCTAAAGTATCTTTTGATTGAAATAATATAGAGGGAGCCACAGCGCCTTCAGGAGCAAAATCAGCGTTTATTCTTAAATATCGCATTTGATTTGGCGTTACATAACGTATATCTTTCATCAATGTTTTTAGTTTCAAATATGGATATCTAGAGGCATCTACAAAATTTAAAGTAGTGTCTAGTGATGGATATACTTCTGCTAAAAATTCAGATACTCCTTCAGATGTAACACCAAAAACTTGAACTTTTACTGTATCAGCTGCAACTTCGTCTGAAGAGCTTCCTTGCCAATGCAATGAATGCCAAGTAGTGGCAGGTCCATACACTGGAGATTCAAAATAACCTTCCGTGGTTTTAGAAGGCAATGGAATTGTATAATCCAAATAGGAAGAATCCGACTGTCCAACTACTTGAATTGGCGTAAAATATGCACTCCCTTTTTTGAAGAAAAATATAAATGGAATGTTCTTGTAAAAGCTGTCTATTTTATTTAACCCAATGGATTTAAACTTATGATAGAGCGAGTTTCCCGACCCTAAAGTTGAAGTGTCTGCTTGCCATCTATTTATAAATGTTTTATTTCTATTGTTTCCAAAATTTGTAACGGCAACGTACATTCCTGCAGGAACAGAATCTATGAAATCCATTGCTCGTTTACGATTAACCGGATAACTAAATTGGAATTCAAAAAACGCTCGGGTTGTATCATTTGGCGTTGCACTATTTAAACATACCTGACGACTTCCAAATAAACCATTTGTTGCATTTACGTTTCTATTTCGCCAAGTAGCTAAAGTGTTGGTATCAAAGACATAAAACTGCAGATTGTTTTCCATCGAATCTCTTGGCCTCCATAATGTTGCACAACCCCATAATTCCACTTGATTAAAATCAAGATTCACATTTATTCTATCATAATCAAAAAACGGATAAAGCCCAGATCTAATGGTTAAATCTTGTGTTTGTTGTTTGAATTTAAATTTACGGTCTTCATCCAAACGCATGTCATTGTATGTAGATTTCAAAAATTGATAATAATGTGATTGATTGTAACCACTTGAACTTGAAGGCAAATAAACAAAAGAAAAATCGTTCCAAATATATGCATCATTATTTCTAGGCACCATGGCCACACGCCAATAATATACTGTACTGTCTGTATAACTAATATCAGTAGGGGTAAATTCAATTAATCCCCCAACACTAGATTTGTTATACATTTTTTTAAACGGTGAATTAAAGAGATAGGTTGTATCGATTTCAAGTTTGTAATCTCTAATTCCACTTAATGGATTAGCCGTATTGGCAAAATAGCTGATGTTTTGCCTATTTACAATTGAAAAATTATAGGGATAAATTGGTCGTAGTTCATCTTCGAAAATATAAAAGTCCTTGGTAATACTGTTGTTGAATTCATACTGCTCGTCAATTCTATTTGTTTCATCAAGGGTAACAATAATTTGATTCAATCCTTTTTCTAAAATAGGGAAAATGGGTACATTAATACTTAGCGAATCAATGCTTCTAATTGCTGGTATTAATTTTTTATACAGAATTCGAATGCTGTCATTTGGAAGCTTTCTGCTTACATTCACCCAAATTGAGTCTCCTACTGCTTTTCCTATGTTTCTCATTTGTATTGAAACATTGAAATTATTATCTGCAACCGTAATAATATTTGGCGAAATTTTTACAGATGCTGCTTCGATTACATAATCGGGTTTTGAAAAACTATTAATTTTTAAAGCGGGGTCGCCATGAAGATTTATTTCTTCTAGATGCATTCTGGTGTAAAAATCCAAATTGGGATTTTCACCACCTAAACCGCCAATAATATTTTTCATTTGATTGCCTATGCTGTTGCCATACATTGTTTTGCAAAATGACGTATACAGGTTGGTGTTATAGAAATTTAAAAAAGGCGGTATCCCAAAATGAGTGTCTGCTAAAAACCCTATACTTCCTCGATTTTGTGCCAATACATATTTTTCTGATATGGTTGAGTTTCCGGCTAACCTAAGCGGGTCGTAGACATAAAAATTTCCAGCACTACAGCCACTCACATTAAAAAATGGATATTTTCCAACATTATTATACACATCTGGATTGCTGAGATTAAATTCAAAAGTATTGGCTGATGAATGTCCAAAATAACCAATAAAACCAAGTCCTTGATTGATCAATTCTTCAATGCGTAGACTACTTGCTTGCTGAACAGTTCCTGTTGACGTTTTTGAAAACGATTCCACAATTCCACCATAAAGTGTATCTTCTACAATTGACTTATAACTATTCATGTAGGTTTTAAATGTATTGTTTTCGCTGCTGTCTTTACCTCCAGTAACATGAATGAACTGCTTCATCCAAGCTTTATCATCAATGGTAGAGCCTGGCTGTTGTTGAGTAGATTCATAGGTAATCATTTTAGACAAATAATTATTCACTTCTGTGCCATTAATAGCGCCTAATCTACCAATGGGAATATTTGGATAAACAGAATTTGGACTACTGCTTAATAAAATATCAGACGCAGGCCAACCAAAAGTAGGCACAAGGTTTAAGCGGTTAATTATAGGATTGGATTCATTGGATTTTAGCTCAACGTAAGTAACTCCTCTGCCAATAATAAATACATATTCAGGCGTTTGCGCAAATTGATTTTTTGCAAATTGTATAAAATCTCTAATTGAACCAGGATGATTTTTTATGCCAAATGCAAACTGATCTGTCAACTCATCGATATCATATATTTTAGCTAGATAACCACCACCATTGCTACTGCTTCTGTATTGTCGATAGGCTTCTACATAATTATTTCCATTACCATCATCATAAAGTGCAGGATTGCTGATTATAATATAATTGCCTTGATTTTGAGGATTTTGAAAATCAATAAAGTTTTTTGGAACAAAGTTATTTACGGCATATACCCCATCTTGATTCAATAATTTAAACGTACGAACAACAGGTGATGCAGGAAGTAAAAACTTCACTTTCCCTGGCGTTGAAACCGTTTCGCCAAAATATCTTAGCCCTGATGTAATATCAAACAGTATTGGCTGTTGTGTGCCGAAATTAAAATTATCAATGACTAAATAATTGCCTGAAGCAGAAGGTTGTAAACTAAAAGAAAATGATTTTGAGCCATTAAAATTAAATGTTGCCGGATAAGTTATACCAATGCTTGAAACGACAATTCTGTCGTAAATATTTGTCGATGTTCCATTTACCCCAATGTTTACGCTACTTGTATTTTGAAAAAGCGATAATGGTAAGTTTTGGATGTTTGCTTTTTCATAATCAAAATTTGGCATATTCAATGCGGCACTATATGGAGGAGTAGAAACATTGGTTTGAAAAACTTTTATTCTAAGGTCTCTGTTATTTAGCCCAGAGCCAGCTGCAGTTACACGCACAGAAAAGCTATTGGAGGGTCCTGCACTGTAGAGGTTTAACCCCGTAAATGTTTTTACCAAATCTGTTGTTGGTGCCACATTGCTACTCGACCAACCCTCGCCAGGATCATAAGACGAAGAAAATACATATTCGCCCACTACTTTTGCTTCGCCCCTGTTGATTTGATTATTGTAATAAAAGTCGATGTTACGCATAAAATATGCATCAGGTGTAATTGAAGCAGGCGCATTATTTACAGCAACAGTATAACGCAAATGCGTAGTTGAAGAATCTACTGTTAGAAAATATGAAACGGTATCGGTTTCCAAACTATATCTATTGGCCATTTGAAAATCAGCATTTCGATACAATTGATTGTCTGGCTTCCCATCATTCATCTCTCCCAAAAATTCAATGAAATCGTTGCTGCCTAATATGGTATTACTAACAGAAGTGTATAATCGAACTTCAACACCATTTCTCCAAAGTTGAAAATGATCTGCATTAATATTTGCCAAACCAGCTGCTGCAAGTGTAGTTTGAGGTATTCTACAAAGCGTATCTTTTGCCAGTCGGAATTTATAATACGTTTTTGTATAGTCAATCCAACTGTTGTTGAGTTGCGCATGCGAAAAGCTAGAAATCAACAATAAGAGAACGAATATTTTTTTCATCTTAAAAATGTGTTGAAATTAATTTTCATTTTTTTTAACGAGATCTAATTTTATAGAAAACACGTGTGTATATAATGGATTTTGTTGATTAGCAAGATTGGTAAACGCATAATCAACATAGAAATTTTTCACTTTAAATCCAGCACCAATACTGGGTTGATAAATCCAAACTTTCTTTTGATTTAAAGTATCTGCATCCGCAAGTGCATTTTGAAAATTTGAAATACCTGCCCTTACAAAAAAGCTTTTTTTAATCCCAAGTTCCAAACCTATGCGTGGGTCTATGCTCATTGTATTTCCTCTGATTACCGTATTTCTTTTTCCATCAAAAGTTATGTCTGTGTTTATTTCCGATAAAATACTTAATGATTTATTTAGGTTGAAAAAATGAGCAGCGCCTAAAATCAATCTTGGCTGTGTAATCTCTGTGGATTGAATTGGAATTTTGTTTTTGGTGAGATAAAGTACTTGCTTTTCTTTTTCAGAAAAAGTAAAATTCCATGCATTGAATGTAGTGGTAAGGTCTTTTATTACAGCACCAAATTTCCATCTTTGAGAAGTAAAAGCAACTGCTGCATCAAGTCCAAATCCCCATGCGGAAGCAAAAGTACCCACTTTACGATAAATTATTTTAGTATTCCCACCAAAACTCACGTCATAATTCTTTACTTTTTTGAATTGTTTGGCATAAGAAAAAAGAAAAGCATAATCTGCAGACGAAAAGCTTTGAATATTGTTATAATTCAAACTCCCATCTGGTTCTACTAAAAAAAGCGTATTGGGAATATCATCAACTGCAAATCTTAAAAGCGAAAAACCAATGGTGCTTTTGTTTGCTTTATTGGGAATTGCTACGGCTGCAAAATCATATTTGGCAATGCCTGCAAAATAATCAGCATGCATCAAGGAAACAGTCGGCTGATTTGAAACAATAGTTAATAATGATGGGTTCCAATATCCAGCAGTAGCATCTTCTACAGAAGCCAATTGCGCATTGCCCATGCCTAATCCTCTAGCAGCTGCTCCAATATTTAAAAATTCGTTTGAATATTTTCTAAACTGGCAAAAGCTTTGCACAGATAATCCGAAAAAAAAGAAAATACAAATTGAGATTGGATACTTCATGTTGAACGTTTTTTAAACGAAAATTTAAAACGTATTCAAATTTACGGCAACTATAGGTAAATAATTAAATTAAAAGTTTAGTAATTATTGCGTTATTGGAAAGAATTTTAAAAACTATAAAAATCAATGCTAACAATCTAATGTCTTGTGATTTTTTTTACTCATTTTTGCAAACAAAACCTACACAAAAAGTATAAGCCATGAATTTAATTAAAGAACTGACTTGGAGAGGCATGTTGCAAGATATTATGCCTGGAACGGAAGAACAATTGAATAAAGAAATGACTACGGCATATGTAGGTTTTGACCCAACTGCAGACAGTTTGCATATTGGAAGTTTGGTGCCCATACTATTACTGGTACATTTACAAAAAGCAGGACATAAGCCCATCGCTTTGGTGGGCGGTGCTACTGGAATGGTGGGCGATCCAAGTGGAAAAAGTGAAGAAAGGAACATGTTGAGTGAAGAAGAATTGAATAAAAACATCATTGGTGTTCGTAGTCAATTGGAGAAATTTTTAAATTTCGACGCTACTTTACCTAATGCGGCGGAGCTTACCAATAATTATGACTGGTTTAAAGGCATTAGCTTTTTAGATTTTATTAGAGATGCAGGAAAGCACATCACTGTAAATTATATGATGGCTAAGGATAGTGTAAAAAAACGTTTAGAAGGCGACAGCGGCATGTCGTTTACCGAGTTTACTTATCAACTGGTACAAGGGTATGATTTTTACTGGTTGTACAAAAACAAAAATTGTAAACTTCAGATGGGTGGAAGTGATCAATGGGGAAACATTGTAACCGGAACAGAATTAATTAGAAGAAAAACAGGAGGTGAAGCATTTGCCTTTACTTGTCCATTGATTAAAAAAGCAGATGGCGGTAAATTCGGTAAAACAGAAAAAGGAAACATTTGGTTGGATGCCAATAAAACTACTCCTTATCAATTTTATCAGTTTTGGTTAAACGCATCGGATTCGGATGCGGCAACATGGATTAAGATATTTACTTTTTTACCAGAAACAGAAATCAACAGTTTGATTGTTACGCATGATGCAAACCCTGCTGATCGTATTTTACAAAAAAAATTAGCCGAAGAACTTACAAAATTTGTACATGGAGAAAATGAACTAGAAAAAGCTAAAGAAACAACAGAGAAATTATTTTCTAACGCCAAAGCATCAGTAGATTCATTAAGTGTAGAAGATTTAGCATCGATAGAAGGAATTGTAAAAACAAATTACAGCGCAGAAAAAATCAAAGCGGGTGTTGATATCCTTAGCTTTCTTGCTGAAAATTCCATTTTTGAAAGTAAGGGTGCTGCAAGAAAAATGTTGCAAAACGGAGGCGTGAGCATCAACAGAGAAAAGATTACCGATTTGCAAATGATGGTGGATAAAAATAATTTACTTCACAATAAATTCATTTTGATTCAAGTGGGTAAAAAGAACAATTTCTTAATCGCCGTTGAATAAATTTATCCGAAGTAAAATTACAAATTCAGTTTCAAGCAAAGATTGATTACCCTACCATCAATTGGCGCCCAAAGTGTATTGAAACTTGGATTAGCAATCGTTCCTGTAAATAAGCTTTCAGATCTAGATTGGCGATAGTCCAATAAATTTTCTCCATTTAAAATAACGCTGCAATGTTTGTTGAATTTGTATTCTAACATAGAAGCGAAAAATAAATATCCTGGTGTTTTGGTGTTATCAAATCGATATTGAGGGCCATTGTATGAGCTTTCTATACAAAAACGACCTTTCCCGTCCCACTCTTTTGTAAGCATATACGCCATTCTGAATTTAGGCGTGTAAGGCACAAACTGATTTGATTCAAGGTATTTCCTTTCTGCAATGGTATACGTTAATCCTGCATAAAGCTCGATATCAAAACAATGCAGTTTGACATAAGTATCAAACCCTTTAGAAATAGTGGGTTTACTCTCGCTTCTGAAAATGATATTATCTCCACTACTAAATCGAGTGGGCACTAGCGGATTATTTAATTGGGTTAAAAAGAATGCTTGATTAATGAACAAGGTATTGTCTTCTCCGAAAGATAATTTATAGTTCATCTCAGCATTATACCCGAAAGATTTTTCTGGTTTTGCAAATTCATCAATAGGTAAAATATTTTGAATCGCGTAGTCTTGAATTTGCGGCGTTAATGCATCTGGAATTTTATACCCTACGCCAAATCCAGCACGAAAACCCCAATGCTTATCCAACTGTTGAAAAATGGCTATCCTTGGCAAAATAAAATTTCCATATTTGCTTTGATAGTCGTTTCGCAATCCCAATTCTACAGATGAATTTCTCATCCATTTATAACTGTATTGCATAAACGCTCCAATAGTATTGGCAGATGTGTTGTTGATTAAAACAGCATCTCCAGGCAATTTATTAAACGCATTTCCCGAAAAATTTAACCCACCTACAAAATTGTGTTTTTGCTTGTTGATTACAATTGATGCTTCTGAAAAATAATCCAATTGTTTTGCATTGAAATTGTGTGAATTGGTTGTAATCCTTCTGTTGAAAGAACTAATAGAAGATTTAATTAAAAATTTATTTTTGTTTCCAAGATTCCTTTCAAATAACAATTCTCCACTATTACGATTGATTTTATTTTTTTCGTAAAACTGATGCGTAGAGTCTTGTTTATCTTTAATCACCTGCATATCTCCACCAATTCTATTTTCAATTGTTTTTGTAAAACCAATGGTTATTGTTGTGTTTTCTTTTGGGTAAAAAAACAATCTTGGATGCAAAACAATCGAAGACAAACGACCTACATCAGAGAAGCCATCTTTATTTACATCAACAGCTGATTGATTGGTAATCCCACCAAAAAAAGTGTACCCAATTTTTTTAAATCTTTTGGATAAAAATCCATCCAGATTAGATTCTTTTAGTGTGGTATTATTGATGGTAAAAATGCCTTCTTGTTTTTGTGTAGGTTTTTTCGAAATCATGTTTACTAACCCACCGATAGCACCAGCGCCATATAAAGTAGATGCAGATCCTTTGATTAGTTCAACCTGTTTTAAATCCAATGGTGGAATGCTCATCAAACCAAATCCTCCGCTAAATCCTTCATACAAAGGAAGGCCATCTCTAAGTATCTGTGTGTACCGTCCATCAAGACCTTGGATTCTAACATTTGCGTTTCCGGAAACAGCGCTAGTTTGTTGAATTTGAACACCACTTACATCACCAATAATGCCCAAAACAGTTGATGGTTTTACGGTACTTTCTTCGTTCATTTCTTCGGCACCCAATACCTCTACTTTTATTGGTGCATATTCAATATTTTGATTGGTACGAGTAGATGAAACTATGGTAATTTCTTCCAACTCTTTTTCTTCGCGAATAAGCTTAATCGTTAGTAATGCGGAAACGGGAAGTTTTATAATCTCAATTTTTGATTGATACCCAATTGCAGTAAGTGTAATTGAATACAACCCAGATTTAGTAATGATTGCAATACCAGTACTGTCTGTTTGAGTAATGCTTTTTTTATCAATTGAAATGTTTACGCCTTGAATAGGCATATCGCTCAATGTGTCAACAATTTTTAGTTGTGTAATGGGTTGTTGAGCATAAAGTGCATTTTCAATAATGCAAAATAGAAAAAAGACAAAAGCTAATTTTCGCATGATTATTAATTACTCAATGTTCATATTTTTTTGAATGATTGACCCTTCGGATACTTCAGGAATAAATAAGCGTTTTCCCACGTTGTAGCCATTTCCATTTTCGCAAAAATGTACTTTTAAATTTTCCATGCTGATTGGATTCCCATCAGGGATATCCGCAATATTGCAATGTAAAATATCATGGCCATCGAGTATCATTACTAAGCCACTTCCAATGGCCTCCATTTCATTTCCATTTATAATCAACATGCCAGTATCTTCACCCAAACCAATTCCAATACAAGATGGATTTGCTGCAATTGCTTGAGCCAATCTGCCAAACCTTCCACGTTTTTCGAAATGTGAATCAAAGATTACATCGTCCATAAAAGCAAGGCCAGTTGTGATTTTCACTTCTCCTTTTAAATGTGCTCTCGACGCATTCCCTTCATAAATCATGGTATTGCTCATGGCCATTGCACCTGCAGAAGTGCCTGCCACTAAAAAATTCGATTCGTTTTGAAAACGATGCATTACAATCTCCAAGAATTTTGTTCCACCAAATGTACTGGTCAAGCGCATTTGATTACCTCCACTAAACATTACAGCTTTACAATTTTGAATACGGGTTAAAAATTCTTCATTTGCTGCATCTGCTCTGTTTCGAATATGCATCAATCCTACTTTTGTACATCCTATTTTACCAAAAGCATCTAAATAATTATCTCCCACTTCATGAGGAATCATGCTTGCTGTAGTAACCACTTCTATATGGGAATCAATTCCACCCGTTTCCTCTACAATTCTTTTTAAAATACCCAACCCGAAAAAGTTAAGGTTATTTCTGTGTATTTCGCCTGATTCCAA